>JAJZJJ010000104.1 GCA_021810175.1 Acidobacteriota bacterium
CAGGAGGATCTTCTTCATGATCGTGCCTTGCCCCGTGCCACTCCCACGAAAACTTACGTAACCGTCGACGTGACGGTTCCCTGCGAACCACGGAGCCAGCTCGCCCCCGCTCCCGTGCACCGGCAACGATAAAGCTTGCACCCGGAGCGGCGGGTTTGCGCTTCCCGCCTTGCCGGTGGCCGCGCCTGCCACCTGGTGGCGGGCCCGCTCCCCGCCCACGATTCTATCGCTTCCGTTGCGGCTTCGCTGTTACATCGGCTGCGTTTTCCCGTCAAAACAGCAGGCCACAATACGGAACCTTGCCCAGCCCTTTCGGGACCCGTAAAATAGAGGGTCGCAGGAGTTTTTAGATGGCAATGAGGCTAACTGGTCGCAATATAGTCGTTGCAATCCTGGGTTGTGGGCTGCTAGTGACGCCCGCGATCGCCCACAAGAAGCAGCCCCGGCACTTCCGGGAGAAGGGCAGACAAGCCGCCAGCCAGGACAAGAACGCCAATCCGCTCGACCGGCCGCTTTCGCCCCAGCAGGAGCTGAAGCAGGAAAAGGCACTCGAGATGGAGTTAAAGGGGCCTTATAAGGAATGGCTGGACCAGGACGTGGTCTATATTATTACCCCCCAGGAACGCAAAGCCTTCCTCAGCCTGACCAACGACGAGGAGCGTAACGCCTTCATCGAACAGTTCTGGCGCCGGCGCAACCCGAACCCCGGCGATCCGGAAAATATGGCGCGCGTCGAACACTATGAGCGCATCGCCTATGCCAACGAGCACTTTTCCGACGGCGAACCAGGATGGAAGACCGATCGCGGACGCATTTACATCGAGTGGGGTCCACCCAACTCCATCGATCGCAATGCCGGCGGATACTATCAGCGCCCCTTTAACGAGGGCGGCGGCTCCACGGACAGCTATCCCTTCCAGGTATGGCACTATAACTACCTTCCCGGCATCGGCGAGAACGTCAACATTACATTTGTTGACCAATGCATGTGCGGCGACTACCAGTTCACGCTCGACCCGCAGCAAAAGGACGCGCTTCTCCACGTCCCGAACGCCGGCCTCACGACCTGGGAGGAGATGCACGGCGGAAACAAAGACGACCGCTTCGATAACTGCTCCGGCGTTACCTATTGCGGCGGCGGACCGGAAGGCAAGATGGCGCAGGCGAAGGAGTTCGACCGCATCGAAATGGCGGCCAAGCTCTTTGCGCCTCCTCCACAGCAGTTCAAGGATCTGGATGCATTCGTCACCCAACATAAAGTGATAACCGGCACCATCCTGCCGTTTAATGTGCAAACGGACTTCGTCAGGGTAACCTCCGATATGGATCTGGTGCCGGTGACTCTCCAGTTTGACAATCGCGATATCACCTTTGTTACGCGCGATGGCGTCTCCACGGGAGAACTCGACATCCTAGGCCGCTTCACCACCCTCAGCGACCGGACTGTCCAGACCTTCGAAGACCAGGTCGAAATCCAGGAACCGGCCGAACTGCTGCAGCAGAAACTCAAAGCAAAGTCGGTTTATTGGAAGGCCATCCCGCTTCCGCCCGGCCTGTACCGTCTCGATATAGTCGTCAAGGACGTGAACAACCCAACGCACATGGGTATCTTTGGACGCGGCATCAACGTGCCCCAGTACCACAACGAATTGCTCGGCACTTCAACCCTGATTCTTGCCGATCTGATGCACAAGGTCCCTTCGAGCAATATCGGCGGCGGCAGCTTTGTTATCGGCGACATGTTTGTCCGGCCGAGGGTCGCCAGCGGTTTTGCAAAGCCGCCTGTTTTCAAACAAAATCAGCCTCTGAACTTCTGGATGCAGGTCTACAACCTGGGCATCAACCGCGCCACCATGAGCAACAACGCCACGGTCACCTACGAGGTCACCGACGCCAAGAACGGCGATGTGCTGCTGACGCAGCAACTGCAATCGTCGAAGTTGAACCCACACAGCGACGAATTAACTGTGGATAAAACTTTGCCGATTGCAGGGCTTCCTCCAGGAAAATACAACGTGACGATCAAGGTAAACGACAAAATTTCAAAGCAGGACATTGCACAATCGGCGCCTTTTATCGTCGAATAGTAAACATCCCGCGCAAGCAGGCCAGCCAAACGTAGATTTGGGGACTTTGCGGGTCTGATTGAGAGATTAAAGCCAGGGCGCAGCTGGGTCGTAAAGAACGAAGTGATGAAGCGCAGGAATTATTTGGCGTGCTTGACCATGCTGATCGTCTTGAGCGCTGTTCCCCTCTACGGAGCGACGCCGGCATCGGTTTCAGGGTTGGTGCGCAATGAGGCCGGAGTGCCCCAGATTGGGGCAATTGTGCAACTGCTCCGCCCTGACTTCAGCGTGGTGGCTACCGTTTATACCGACGACAATGGCCATTTCAAGTTTGATCCGGTTGCACCAGGCCGGTATGAACTGAAAGCCATGGCTATGTCCTTCCTGCCGTCGCTGCGCGAAAATGTCCACGTTCGCCACGCAAACGCCGTTGTCGATCTGACATTAAGCACGCTCTACGAAGCCATTCAGTGGCTGCCATCAAAGCCCCGCTCGATCAACGCGCAACAGGACGATTGGGCCTGGACGCTGCGCTCGGCCGCCGACCGGCCTCTGCTTCGCTGGGTGGGCTCCGGGCCGTTGGTGGTTGTCGATAACGGCTCCGGAGCGGCGCCCAGGCTGAAAACCCGCCTTATGACCACTGGAGCCACCGGAACCTTTGGGGAGAACGGTCCGCGCTACACGGCAGCCATCGAGGACGCGCTGAACGGCAGCAGTAAGCTTTTGGCGCGGGTGAACTTTGCTCCCAACAGCACCGGGGGCATGGAATCGATGCTGGGCTTCCGCCAGGATCTCGGCTATGCCGGCTCAATGCAAACCGTGGCTGCCCTGTCGATGCACCCTGACATGAGCGTCGGCCAGGGTCAAGGCTTCAATGAGGCCGCCTTACGTTCCAGTGAATTCATGAATTTCGGTCCGAACCTGAACGCCGAAGTGGGCGGGACGGAGGTATTTGCCCACATCGGCGGCGCCGCGTCGAATACCGTGACGACTACTCTGCCCTATGCCCAGGTGAATTGGATCGCAGGCGATACGACCATCGGCTACCGCATGGCCACGATGGTTCCGAATCCGCTGGATGTGGACGAAACCGCAACCGAAGCCGCACTTCCCATTGTTTCCGCGAGCAACGGCAAGCTGGCAGTGGAGCATGGCATGCATCAGGAGATTTCCTGGGAGCGCCAGACCAGCAATTCCAGCATGGCGGTGGTGATTTACTCCGACAGCATCCAGAACCCGGCGCTCGAGGCCCTGAGCCAGTTTGGCAGCGGCAATCCGGCAGCGCCGCTTGCGACTTCCGCACTGGTCGACCAAAACAGCGGACTGCTGCTCGCCTCCGGACCAGCCTATTCCAGCTCCGGCGTTGAGGCCACCGTCGAGCGGCGCCTGCCGGGAGACAACGATGTTCGGCTCACCTACGCCAGCGGCAAGGCTCTGGTGATGCCCGCCTCGGCCCAGCCGGTCACCCTTTTGCGCGCCGTCGCCTCGGCGCAGGCACGTCCGGCACAGATGTACACGCTCGCCCTGGCTGGAACGCTCAACGAAACGGCCACACGCTGGCAAGCCAGCTACCAGTGGCAGGCCAGCAACACCATTACCGCAGTTGCTCCTTACGCCATGGATGCCGTCGGCCCTTATTTGAATATCTATGTGCGCCAGCCCATCCGCTTGCGCTGCAGCGGAGCGTGCGGCATCGACGCCCTGATCGACGTAAGCAACCTGCTCGCCGAAGGGTATCGGCCCTATCTGTTGAGCGACGGTTCCGTGGTTCTCTTCGCCCAGGGTCCGCGCTGCATCCGCGGCGGCCTTGCTTTCACCTTCTAACCACGGCGAACTACTCCTTCGCGCACGGCAGAGTGCCCTGCCTGTGCCTCGAAGGACGCCGCCGCTCCTCGGCAGCGTCCTGTTGCCTGCACGGCTGCATCATTTCCGAGTGCGCCGCACGGAACTCCGCCGCGGCTTGCAAACAATGTCCCGGATGAACACAGCGAATCAGGAGTAATCTTTTCTCCGCCAGCCCTCGTTCTTTACGCTTCCGGAGAAGGGAGAATCTATGGCTGAACGAAAGCGGAGGATTCGGCAGGCGGTCTGCCGTTGGTGCTATCCGCAGATTCCGCTGGACGACTTATGCATGGCCGCGGCGCGCATCGGGCTTCTGGGCATCGACCTGCTTCAGCCCGAGGAATATGAAGTGCCGCAAAGATATGGGCTGATTTGCACCTTGGGCTACGCCGGCGGCGGCGAAATTGCCGAAGGGCTGAACCGCACCGAACACCACGCCACCATCGAAGCGGCATTGCGCAGGAATATCCCGCTGGCCGCAAAAGCCGGGGTGCCCAATGTCGTCACCTTCTCAGGAAACCGCAACGGCATCTCCGACGAGGAAGGCGCGCGCCACACCATCGCCGGCCTCAGGCGAGTCAGGCAGATCGCCGAGGATCACGGCGTGACCATCTGCCTGGAGTTACTGAACAGCAAGGTGGACCACGCCGACTACATGGCCGACCATACCTCCTGGGGAGCGCGCGTGGTGCGGGAAGTGAATTCGCCCAACGTGAAGCTGCTTTATGACATCTACCACATGCAGATCATGGAAGGCGACCTGATTGCGACGATTCGCGATAACATCGCATGGATCGGGCACTTTCACACCGGCGGCGTCCCCGGCCGGCATGAGCTTGACGATGTGCAGGAGGTACAGTGGGACGGCGTCATGCGCACCGTCGCCGCCACCGGCTTCACCGGCTACGTAGCGCACGAATTCTTGCCCCTGCGCGATCCGCTCACCAGCCTGCGCGCCGCGGCTGAACTATGCGACGTATGAGTCTTTCTCGCCTCTCTTGCACAGATTATTCGCATCGCCACGGAGATGGCGAAGTTATGAAAGCGCCCTGGCCTGCTGGAAAAGTGCTGCTCAGTCGATGTGCGGCGTGCCTCTGCGCAGAAGAAAACCCGCGGCGCCGACGATGGCGACGATGATCAGAGCAAGGATGAAGTAATAAAGCAGGGGATGCTTCCAGCCCAGGGAATAGGTCAGATCGCGGCCCACCCATGCCAGAAAGACCACCGCAATCAGCGCCAATTGGGCCGCGAGAGCGAGAAATGTGTGGCCCACATCGCGCCGTTTGGCAAGCGCCGCCACCTGCCCGGGAGTCAGGTTGCGCGTTTCGTCAGGAAGCGAACTCTTCGCCATGCGTTGCTCCTTGCAGGCTTCGTTTGTCCACACCGGCCCGCCGTTCCTCTTCGATTCAAACACAGACCCGCGCCCTGCGCCAGCACGCCGATTTCCGCCGGCCTTTCCTCCGGCGAGCCGTGTCTCCGCGCCAGGCGGGCGCCAGACTGCAATATCGCCGCTACCGGGGCGGATACCCCGCCGACTGGAGGTACAAGACCTGCTTGCCGGCGGCAAGCTTGATGGCGCCCGCCACATCCTGCCCATGGGCGGTATAGAACCACGCATTCAATCCCTCCGAGGCCGCAAACAGGTAGACATTCTGGCCGATGAAGCCCACGTCGGCTTGGGCAAACCTGTCGTTGACGGGCGCTGTGTAGACAATGGTCACGGCGGCGTGAGCAGCCGCCGCCGGGCTGATCTTGCCGCGCACGTCCCCGGCCACCACCGGGCGCAAGATGTTCTTCTCGGCCTCGTAAACGTAGACACCATCGGGCAGGACGACGTTGAGTTCGATGTCCTGGCTGTTCATGGCCGAGGGCGCGGTCCGGCCCAGCCCCGGCTTCACCTCGCGCGGCCGGTTTATGCCGAATGCCGCCCACAGCAGGTTGGAGAGGGTTTGCAGCGGCAGGGACTGGTCGCGGAAGTCGCGCGTCGTCCTGCGCTGGGCCAGAGCCTGCATCAGGGGCATACCGCCGTCCATCTGCGGCTTAGGCAACTGGATGGGCGTCTGCTGGCAAAAGGCCGGGGTGGTGCAAAGCAGGGCCAGCAGGGACAGTAAAACCACGAGGCGGCGGACCTGGTAAGAAGCTGAAATGCGCATGGTTGCACCTCGGAAAAGCCTGGGCTGGGCACGCCCGCCTCCCAAGGTGTGCGAAGGAGAGGGAAGAAACTACGTGTTACGAGAGGACCGATCAGTCCGCAAGAAAGGCCAGCGACTGAAGCGTGGTGATCTCAAACGGCTTACGGCAACGGATATTGGCGCAAGACAGCTTGTCATCGCGTCTTACCATGTAAGACTGCGCTTTGGCGAAGCGGGCGCGGTCGCGCTCATCGGCGCCGCGCGGCGGTTGGGCTTTCTTGCGGCGCACCACCCAGCTCACTTTGTACTCCGCCGTCTGCCCGCATTTGGGGCAGGTGAGCATGTGCGTCTTCAATTCCGTGGTCTCCGTAAAAAAATCCCGCTCTTCCATCGCTCTCCGGCGCCTCCGAACCCTTGCCCTTCGGATAAGCTAGCCGCGCTGCCGGCTTCGCTCTTCCGCTCGGGCAGAATCTATTCCATACTCAACCTTGCCATGGCGAAACGCAAGCCACCCCGGTTTTCCGCAACCAAAGCGGTGAAGGCCAACGCCCGCGAACGCGTGGGCCAGCCACCACCCGTACGTGTGGTCCAGGACGAGCCGCGCACCGGTCGCCATGCCAAGCACAAGCCAAAACTGGAAGAGATCATCCGGCGGGGCGAGTAGGCGCGGTAAAAAGCGGCGCGTAAGACAGAGCCGGCGAGGAGCCTTGGCGCGTCTTACAGCGCCCGTTGCGCGTAAGACAAGGGCAATTTGCGTGCGCGGGCGTAAGACGCCGTCTTACAAAAGCCAAGGCAGCGTCTAACCGCGGGCGCGGAGCCGCCCGCAAAGGACTTGCCCGAGCTTCAGTGCTTCAGACGCCAGACAATGCGCCGGAAGAGCCCCAGAACGCGGCGCGCATCGGCTTCCGTGAGCGTGAGACGGCGCAGCAGCAGGCGCAGATCGTGCCGGTTGGCCTCGCGCATGGCCGCGGGCGAGTAGCCGGCGGCAGCCATGGCCTGCTCGACGACTTCGGCTACAAGCTCCAGGCGGGCCGCGGAAGCCGCTTGTCCGGCTTCGGCAGCCTGAGCAGCGGCGCTTTCTCGCGAATCGAACACCCGCGACGCCAATTCATACAGGCAGACGGCCACGGCCTGACCCAGGTTCATGGAGGGCTGATGGGAACTGGTGGGAATTTCGGCCAGCAGGTGGCAGTAGGAAAGGTCTTCACGCGTAAGGCCGCGCTTTTCCGGGCCAAAGACCAGCGCAACCCGGCCGCCGCGGTCCAGGTGCCGGCGAACCAGCGGCGCCAGCCGGGGCAGATCAGCGACGGGCTGCTCGGGCCTGCGATGGGCCTGCGTTCCGGTGCCCACAACCAGCGTGCAATCGGCCAGGGCCTCAGCCAGGGTCGCGGTCTGTTGCGCGCTTTGGAGCAGTTCCGGCGCACCGACCGCCGAGCGGGCCTCGCGCCAGTTGGGCGCGTAGGGCGCAACAACGGCCAGTTGCGTGAAGCCAAAGTTCGCCATGGCCCGCGCCGCGGCCCCGATATTGAGCGGATTCCGCGGAGAGACGAGCACGACATGGAGGCGATCGTGTTGGGCTGCGGCAGGCAAACTACAAGTGTAGAGCCGCGGCCTTCAGCCGGCACCGAGTCACCCGCTGAAGGCCCGGCTCTGCCGCGAATCGGCTACTCCAAATGGGTCTTCGACCACTCCCACAGGGCGCGGTCGAGGGCGCGCAGCGGCGTGGGAGCCGGCAGGTCGCCCTGCGGCTTCACAATCTGGCTGTCGGCCAGCCGCTTGCAGAAAGCCAGATACTCCTCATAAAAATGCACATCATGCCGGGAATGGCCCAAGGCCTCAAGGGAACGGAAATCGAGCACGGTATAGCGATCAGGGAAGATCGCAGCCAGAATCGCCGAAGCTATGGTAATGTCCACGCCGTGCAAATCCAGTAGCGCCTTCACGGCCGCGCTGGTTGTCGATTGGGGCGAAGCGGCCACGGTCAGCGCGTGCTTGATCTTCTCGTTGCTGTTGCCGATCAGATACTGCACCGCGCGCTCCGACTTCCAGCGCACGATGGCTTCAAGATTGGCCAGCGTG
>JAJZJJ010000105.1 GCA_021810175.1 Acidobacteriota bacterium
ATCTATCCGTCAGGATCGCCCGCTCCCAGCTCATAAACCGGTGCAGACCGCCCAGCCGCCGGATCGCCTCATGCCCCGGCCGCAGATACAGGTGATACGTATTGCCCAGCAGAATCTCGACGTCCAGCTCTTCCAGCAGATGCTGCGGAATCGCCTTCACCGTCCCCTGCGTCCCCACCGGCATAAACACCGGCGTCTCCACAGCGCCATGCGGCAGCGTCATCGTCGCCCGCCGCCCCGCCCCGCTCGTCTCATGAATCTCAAAAGTCAGCGACACCTGCTGATTGTAGCCGCCGCTATTCCTCTTCCCGTTCCCGCAGGATGGCCGGAATGTCCCGGCTTCCATGGAGTACGGCATCAATCTCAATGAACTCAGGAAAGACTCGATAGAGAATTTCGTATCGGCCTTCAGTCCAGAACAGAAGAGGCAGCCTTGTCAGGTCAGTTCTTCGATGACCCGCGGCCGGGAACTTCGAAAGCCGTCGGATGGCTCTGTGTAATTCCAGAATGACGCGATCTGCCGCTTCC
Source organism: Acidobacteriota bacterium (assembly GCA_021810175.1). The sequence goes on from JAJZJJ010000105.1 coordinate 529, forward strand.
GGATTGTCCTCCGCGAGGTATGCCCAGATCGCCTCAAGGTCGCGAAATGCCGCATTGGAAAGGCGGAATGGATGCATCGCTGGTGTGTCGCATCTCCACCCTACCGCCCGCTCTCCCGTCGTGTGGAGGCAACAGGTTCAGAACGTTGCCATTGGTAATGCCTGGATTGCCTGCCTTTTGGGCTGACAGCAGCCAGTTTCAGGCGATCGCATGAAACTGGGTCAGGCCGTTTTCTTCCGTCTCGCCGCCGCATAGGCCCTCAACTGCTCAAAGGCCCCCTCGCCGTCGATCCATCCGCCCGCATCCGCCTCCCCTATCCGCCGGTCCAGCTCCGCCCCGAACGCCCGCAGCGCCGCTTCCCGCTCCTCCAGCCGCTGCTCCTTCCGCTCCAGCAGCCGCAGCGCCTCCCGCACCACCTCGCTCGCGGACGTATACCGCCCGCTCTCCACCTTCTCCTGCACAAATCTCTCCAGCTCCGGCGTCAGCGACACATTCACGGCAACCCTCCTCCAGCTCGGCCAGAATAGCAAAAAATGTCAATGTTTGTTATTGCCGCTCCACTTGTCATTCCTCTGTCAATTACCGGCGTCACCGTCCATCGCCCCTCCTGTCAAATAATCCTGCTCCATCGCGCCCCATCGGGAGTACAGTGATCCCGGGATTTACGACACCAAAGTCAGGAGGCTGCCATGTTTAAGCCCATGCTCAGGCCTTTTCTGATGGTCCCCGCGCTCTTCCTCGTCGGCGCGCTGGCCTTCTCGCAGCAGAGCACTCCACCCGCCCACAAAGGCAAACCCGCTAAGGCCGGTAAAAAAGCCGCGAAAACCGCCGAGCAGCCGTACGTCATTCCCGCGGTCTGGGTCCACAAAGTCAACCCCGTCAAGCCTACCGCCGCCTCGCAGGCCCGCGCCAAACAGATCTACGGATGGGACTGTGCCGTCTGTCATGGCGCCAACGGCAACGGCAAGGGCTCGGTCGCCATCGAGCAGAAGCTCAATATCGCCGATTACCGCAATCCCGATGCGCTCAAGTCGCTCACCGACGGCGAAATCTTCTACATCATTCACAACGGCAAGGGGCAAATGACCGGCGAGGGCCCGCGCGCCAATACCACCGAAACCTGGAACCTGGTCATCTATCTGCGCCGCTTGGCCGGCCAGAGCACCGTCGCCAACTCCAGCCCCGCCAAATAGATCCACCCTGCGGCGCGGCTATTCCCGAGCTGACCGCGCCGCCTCCCCCGCGGCTTCGCCCGTCGGCAGCTCCAGTTGCTCCGCGCCGTTCTCGTCCAGCCACGGCCGAAAACACGCCCGGCACCGCGCCTCGTACACGCCCGCCGCTCCCACCAGCACCAGCGAACGATCGCTCCCCAGCCGCTGCGTATGGATCGCCGGCGCTCCGCACCGCATGCACACCGCCGACAGCTTCACCACCTCATCGGCAATCGCCAGCAGCTCCGGAATCGGGCCAAACGGCTCACCCGCAAAAGTCATATCCAGCCCCGCCAGAATCACCCGCTTTCCCAGCCGAACCAGTTCCGTCGCCATCCGCACCAGCGTTTCATCGAAAAACTGTGCCTCGTCCACCCCCACCACGTCCACCATTTCGATCAGCGGCATCAGCACCGCCTTCAGCTCGGCCACATTCGCCACCGTCAGAGCCTCCAGCGTCTGCGCGCTGTGCGAGGCGATCGCCGTCCGGTGATACCGCGCGTCCAGATCCGGCTTAAAGCACGCCACCCGCAGCTTTGCGATCCCTGCCCGCTTCATCCGCCGAATCAGCTCCTCTGACTTGCCCGAAAACATCGGCCCTGTAATCACTTCGATCCGTCCCGGCTGAGTCGTCGTCATCTGCCTTCCCTCTTCTGCATCCCGTGGGTTCCATCCCGTAGGTCTGTACGTCCGCGAAGCTTCCAGTGTAGAGGCGCGTGGCTCACTGCGGATGAGCAAACCCTCGCCATTCCGCCCGCCGCTGGGCCCCGAACCTTCCCCCTCGGGTCCCTCCCGCCGGTCTTTTCCTTGACACTCCTTCTCGGGTACGCGATTCTATGACACAGGCTTCCCTGCTGGAGATTGGCTGTGAGTATTGCTTCGGCGGGATTCCGTTTCCAGGTTTTCAGGTCCCGGGCGCGGGCGTGCTCGCAACTACACGCGCTCCTCGGTGCCCTCCGTGGAAAATGACTCTGTCTCGTGCCGCCGGCGGCTCTTCGGCGCTGCCCCGGCCAGAAGGACCGCGCGTTGATTGCCATTGCGTCTCTGTTAGCACCGTTCGCTTTGCCTGCCGGGTTTGCCGAGTTCCTGCCCTTTCTCCTCATCATTGTTGTCTTCTACTTCCTGCTCATCCGCCCGCAGCAGAACAGGCAGAAGAAATGGCAGCAGATGCTCGGTGCCCTCAAGCCCGGCGACCGCGTCACCACCAGCGGCGGCATCCGCGGCGTCATCCTCTCCATCAAGGACGACACCATTCAGCTCCGCATTCCCCCTGACAACCTCCGGATCGAAGTGGTCAAAAGCGCCATTGCCTCCGTTACGCAGCAGGACGAAACGAAGTAAACTCCCATGCAGAAGAATCTTCGAACCAAAACCATCGGCATCATTGCCATCCTGATCGTCTTTGTTTACGGCATCTTCGGCATTCCGCACGGGGTCTCCGGGACCGCCCTCAAACAATCCCTCCTCAAGCGCATCCGCCTCGGCCTCGATCTCAAGGGCGGCACGCATCTCGTCCTCCAGGTCATGGTCGATCAGGCCATCGGAACCGAGAGCAACAGCGATATCGGATCTATTCAGGCTGCCTTCCAGCAGAACGGCATCACCGGCGCCACCGTGACCAAACCGGATGCACAGAACCCCGGCCTGATTCAGATCACCGGCGTTCCCGCTGCCCACGTGCAGGATGTCAGCAGCATTCTGAATTCTCAGTTCGCCGACAAATACAGCATCTCGCCCGCTGCCAATAATTCATGGTCCCTCACCATGAAGCCCACCGAGGTCGCTCAGATCAAGCAGGCGGCTCTCGAAAAGTCCATCGAGGTCATCCGTCACCGCATCGATGCCATGGGCGTCACCGAGCCGGTCATCGAGCCTTATCGCATGGGTAGCTATCAGATCCTCGTCGAGCTCCCCGGCATCAGCGACCTCTCCCGCGTCAAGGACGTCATCCAGTCCACCGCCCGCCTCGAAACGCACGAGGTCCTCGGCGGTCCCTGGCCCGATCGTCAGACCGCCCTCCAGTCTATCGGCGGTTACGTTCCTCCCGACGCTGAGCTCCTCCAGAGCGTCCCCGGAGCCTCCAGCGCCGGCAGCGCCGGCGACTGGTATGAGCTGCAGAAGCTCCCCATCTGGGGCGGTACCGACATCCGCGACGCCGAGCCCGGCCACAACCCCAATACCAACGAGCCGGAAGTCGACTTCTACCTCACCACCTCGGCCGGCGATAAATTCGCCCGCTGGACCTCCAGCCACATCGGCAAAAACATGGCCATCGTGCTCGATAACCGCATTTACGAAGTCGCGGTCATCAAGAGCCAGATTCGAGACCAGGGCAATATCTCCGGCGGCGGCATTACCGAGCAGCAGGCCAAAGACCTCTCCATGCTCCTGCGCACCGGCGCCCTGCCCGCCAACCTGCACTACCTCCAGGAAAGCACCATCGGCCCCTCCCTCGGCGCGGATTCCATCCGCCACGGTATTGTTGCCTCCATCGTCGGCATGTTGACGGTCATGATCTTCATGCTGATCTACTACAAGGGCTCCGGCATCAACGCCGATCTCGCTCTCCTGCTCAACCTGGTCATCCTCCTCGGCTTCCTCGGCTTCAGCGGCGCGGTTCTCACCCTCCCCGGCATCGCCGGTGTCATCCTCACCATCGGCATGGGCGTCGACTCCAACGTGCTCATCTTCGAGCGTATTCGCGAAGAGCTGCGCGCCGGCAAATCCCCGGCCGCCGCTGTCGATCAGGGCTTCGCTCATGCGTGGACGACGATTCTGGACACCCACGTCACCACCATCGTCTCCGCCGCCATTCTCTTCCTCTTCGGCACCGGGTCTGTCCAGGGGTTTGCCGTCACTCTCAGCGTCGGTCTGGCCGCCAACTTGTTTACGGCCGTCTTCGTTTCCCGCGTCATCTTTGACGCCCATCTCAGCCGCAAACTGCACGGCGAACCGATCTCGATCTAAACAGGCGGACTCTCGTGGAACTGTTTCATAATCCGAAAATTAACTGGCTGGGGAAGAAATGGTACTTCCTCGGCTTCTCCCTTATCTTCAGCGTCGCCGGCGTGATCTCGCTCTTCTTCTGGCATGGCCTCCCCCTCGATGTCGGCTTCAAGGGCGGCACCGTGGTCCGCGTCAAGTTTGCTCAGCAGCCCCATTACGAGCAGATCCGCGATGCCGCCAATCGGGTTCACCTCGGCGACGTCACCTCTGTTCGGTACGGCCCCGCCGCCAACCACGAAGTCGCCATCACCCTGCCCCTCATCGGCAACCAGCAGTCCGCTCAGGACCAGGGACGCGCCACCATCGTCCGCATGCTCACCGACGATTACGCTCCCAACGCTGCACAAAACAAGGGCAAGCTCGATCTCGACAACGCCACCCAGGACGACATCTCCACCTGGCTACAGCAAAAAGATCCTGAGAATATGGGCCAAACCGCCCAGGCTCAGGCCCATTATCGCGCCCAGGCGGCGGCCGTCGTGCAGTACCGCGACGAAGAACACAGCGGCATCATCGCCAATCTCGGCGATCTCCAGGGCCGAGTCGACCCTGCCGTCTATCAACTCTTCCAGCAGGATGCCTGGCTCTCCGGATTCGCCATCCGCAGCGTCGATATCGTCGGCGCCCAGGTCGGTAGCCAGATGCAGCACCAGGCCGAGCGTGCCACCCTCTATTCCTTGGCTGGCATGCTCATCTACCTCTGGTTCCGTTTTGAGCTGATCTACGGTGTTGCCGCGGTCGTAGCCGTCTTCCACGACACCCTCATTACCGTCGGTGCCTTCAGCCTCACAGATACCCAGGTCTCCCTCACGGTCATTGCGGCCATCCTCACCCTCATCGGCTACTCCATGAACGACACCATCGTCGTCTTCGACCGTATCCGTGAGAATCTCCGCCTCAGCCGCCGCGAGCCCCTCGCCGACCTGGTCAACCGCAGCATCAACCAGACCCTGAGCCGGACCGTCCTCACCTCTGGCCTCACCTTCCTTACCGTGCTCTCCCTGTTCCTCTTCGGAGGCCAGGTCCTGCACCCATTCTCCTTCGCCCTGGTGGTCGGTATCCTCATCGGAACCTACTCCTCCATTGCGGTTGCTGCCCCCATGCTGGTCGCCTACCAGGACTGGCGTTCCCGCCGCGCCCGGGGCGGTCCAAAATCAACTCTTCCCGCCGCTAAGAAGGCCAGGGTATGATGCTTGCGTTCGCCTGGGAAGGCTCTTCTGTGCGCGAAACGTCGACTCCCTCCGCCGTTCGCCTGCAGACTGCCCGCGCCCTGCCGAAAAAGGACGACCTGACCCCTGCGCCGACGGTGCCGCAAAAGCGGCGTTCCGCAAGTGTGCGGTCCGTCGCCGCCTCCTTTCGGCGAAGGGAACAGAATGGCCGGGAACAAATAGACCCCTCTGTGGTGTCTATACCAGGTGTCAACTCTTGAAAGATCTGAGGTAGGTCATAGCCATGTTTGATGAAATCCTGCTCGAGTCAGGACACAAGATCAAGACCAGGAGCAAGTACTACACCATTGTCGGATTTCTTCTCAATGCATCCGTCATTGCTGCTCTGATCCTGTATCCGCTCCTCTATCCCGAGGCGCTCCCGAAGGCAATGATGACTACCATGCTGGTCGCGCCGCCGCCGCCGCCGCCACCACCGCCGCCGCCGCCGCCACAGGTCAAGGTGCAGCGAGTCGTCTCGGAGATCATCAACAATCAGCTCACCGCTCCGACTAAAATCCCTAAAGTCATCAAGATGGTCCACGAAGCGGCCCCGCCCGCCATCGGCGTTGCCGGGATGTCCAGCGGTTCCGCCGGCGGCGTCATGGGAGGCATCTTAGGCGGCATGGGCTCGGGTCCGGTCGTCAAGCAGGCCCCGCCGAAGAAGATCGCCATCTCCTCCGGCGTCATGGCTGGCAATAAGATCGGCGGCGAATCGCCCCAGTATCCGGCCATCGCCAAAGCCGCGCGAATTTCGGGAACCGTAGTCCTGCAGGCAACGATTTCCAAGGAAGGAACGATCGAAAACCTGCGGGTCATTAGTGGTCCCCCGATGCTTCAGGCGGCCGCCACGGATGCCGTCCGTACCTGGAGGTATAAGCCTTACCTCCTGAACGGCGAGCCTGTGGAGGTCGAAACGCAGATCAACGTCGTATTTAGCCTCGGCGACTGAGCCGATGCTTCGGTCCGGCCGGGCTCGCTCCCGGCCGTACCGGAAACGCTTTCCGGCCTCCCGCCCTGGCTCTCGCGGCGAGGTAATCCGTCACCGATTCTCGCAATTACCGCAGTAACTCCTCAGGAGGAAAGATTCAAGTGATTCTCGCTCAGATCCACCAACTCATCGCAAATCCGGCGTCCCTTGGCCTCTTCCAGGCCGCTCCGACCGTCGGCTTCAGCCCCATCGACCTGTGGAACAACATGGGCTGGCTCGCTCGCGGCGTCGTCTTCGTCCTCTTCATCATGTCGATCTGGTCGCTCGCCGTCATGATCGATCGCTACCTCTACTTCAATGCCGCCCGCAAGCAGTCCCGTGAGTTCGCTCCCCGGGTCGCCGGTGCCCTGAAGGAAGGGAAGCTGGACGAGGCGGTGAAAGTTGCTGACCGCAACAAGAAGTCGCACCTCGCCGAAGTCGTCACCGCCGGCCTCCAGGAGTTCCGGAACTACGGCGGCGGCGGCGCTGTCAGCGCTGAGCAGATCGAATCCTCCAAGCGGGCCCTCGAGCGCGCCGAAGCCATCGTTCATGCCAAGCTGAAGCGCGGCCTCGGCAGCCTGGCCACCATCGGTTCCACCGCCCCCTTCGTCGGCCTCTTCGGAACCGTCGCCGGTATCCTCAAGGCCTTCCAGGGTATCGCCACCATGAAGACGCCGGGCATCGGCGCTGTCGCTGGCGGCATCTCTGAAGCCCTGGTGACCACTGCCTTCGGCCTCTTCGTCGCTATCCCGGCCGTGTGGCTCTTCAACTACTTCACCAACCGCGTGGAAGCCTTCGATGTCGAAATGGACAACTCTTCCAGCGAACTGATCGATTACTTCATCAAGCAGAGCAGCCGGCGGTAAACGCAGTAAGTCCCTCCACGCCGCCTGGCGGCCCGGTGGGATGAAAGCAGGGTCTCCCGCGCGCCTCGCCGGCGTCCGGGAGAGAGAAGCGGGAATCTCCTGACCGGAGGCGGGGCGGCGAGCCCCGCCCCGGCTCCTGACCACCGCCTCCCGAAGCAATTCGATCGACGGAGTATACCGAAATGCCACTGGCAACACGCAACGAAGGCGCCAAAGTCAACGCCAATATCAACGTGACCCCCATGGTCGACGTCATGCTGGTGCTCCTGATCATCTTCATGGTCATCACTCCCATG
>JAJZJJ010000106.1 GCA_021810175.1 Acidobacteriota bacterium
GCCTGTTTCCCATCATGGTACAGGCCCACTCCGTACTTCTCAATGCGCTTCCCGCCGCTACTGACGCATCAGGTCCATCGGTTCCACGCGCAGCGCCAGCCGCAAGGGAATCAGGCTCGCCAGAATGACCGCCAACGCCGCAATGCCCGCCGCTTCTGCTGTGGTCGCCAGCGGAATCGCGCCGAACTCCCGCCAGATACTCCCGATAAACCGATCCAGAGCCACTGAAATCGCCAATCCCGAAAGCAATCCGCCGCACAGCATCAACATCGATACCCGCCCAATCAGAGCCGCAATGTGCCCATCTTGAGCGCCCAGTGCCCTCCGGATGCCCAGTTCGTGATACCGCGACATCACCCAATAACTCAGGCTTGCCGCCAGCCCTGTAAAGGCAAGCAGCGCCGTAAACAAGGACACAAGCGCAATCAACTCCGCCTCGGTCCTGTCTCCGGCAATCGAGTTCGCCGCTAGTCTGCTCCCGCTTTGCCTGTCCGTCAGTTGAATCGTGCCGCTCACGCCGCTCACCGCGCGCGTAATCAACCTCTGCCCCTCCGTTGCGTCCCCGCGCGCAGGCTGCAGCACCATCGTGAAGGTGCTACCCCACTCCATCCCGCGATACGGCTGCGAATAAGGCAGGTAAATCTGCGGCGCGGACGCATCGCTCAGCGCCGCCATCTTCACGTCTCCCACAATCGCCGCCACCTGCCTGTATTCCTTCTCGCCGTCAATCAATATCTGCGAGCCGCAGTGCAGCGGCGCCGCGCCCGGTCTCCGTGCCAGCGACTCGTCAATCACCACCCTCGGGCTCGTCGCATCCACGCCGTCGCACTTCAAAATCGGAATCCCCATCGCCTCAAAATAGTCGCCGCTATACGAGCTCTCATGCACCATCCCCGCTCCGTTCACATACAGATAGGCATCCTCCTCATCCGGCGCAAGCGGCACACGTGAGGTAAAGCCCACCGCCCTCACTTCCTCATTCCCCTGCAGTGCCGCCAGTATCTCCGTCCGTACATTCTGCGGCTGCAGATTTCCCTTTGCATTCACCGGCAGCGCTAGGGTCGCTATCGCCGTGTGCTTCGCGGTAAATCCCGTGTCCGCCCGTGCTAGCGTCAGGTAGTGGTGCCCCGCGGCCAGTGCAATCTCCAGCAGCGCAACCGTAATGCCAATCTGCGCAAGCAGCAGAACCGTGCGTGCGTAGCCATGCCGCATCGGCGTTCCTGATTGCTGCAGGTCCTTCAGGGAATCCACCGGATGGCAGCGCCGAATCTCCCAGCTCACCGCCACTACCATCAGCCCCACGCACGCAAGGCAGGCCGCAAAGGCGCTCAATGCGTTTCCCGCGCCAATCTTCGCCCCCAGCAGCGACGGCGCAATCGCTCCATACCGGTTCTCGATAAAGCTCAATCCCAGCCTCGCCAGGAGCAGCCCGCCCACCGTCGCCATAGCCGCCTGCAGCAGAATCCCCCGCGCATACCGCGCCAGAATCCGCACCCGGCTCGAGCCCAGCGCCAGCCGGATCGCAAGCTCCTTGCGCCGCCCCAGCAGGCGCGCCAGCCCAAGGCAGCTCACGCTCACGCAGGTCATCATCAGCAGCAGATACGCAATCCCTTCAATCAGCAGCATCCGCGACCGGCTGCTCTGTCCTACTGCGCGATCCATCGACTCCACGCGCACCGGCTCGCCAAAATTCAGGTGCAGTCGCGCCGAATACGCCTTCGCCACCTTCCGCTGCAGCAGCCGCAGTTGCCCCTGCGCCTGCTGCAAGGTTGCGCCGGCGGCCAGCCGCCCAATCATCGCCGAGCCAAAAAACCGCTTGCCCGCCCTGTGGTCCGTCCCCAGCGTCATCGCCAGTTTCTGTGCGTCATCGTGCACCCACACCTCTGTATTGCCAGGAAAACGAAAACTCCTCGGCGCAACCCCCACCACCATCGCCGGAACGCCGTTTACAACAATTCTGTCGCCAATCGCGCCCCTGCCGCCGTAGGCGCTTTTCCAGAAGCCGTAGCTCACCACCGCTTCCGTCTCGCCCTGCGCGGCGGCGTCTCCGCTCAGGCCGTCTCCGCGCATCGGGCGCACCCCAAATACCTTGAAGAAATCCCGCGTCACGCCACTGGCCGCGATCCTCTCGCCGCCATGCAGTCGCGCCGAGTGGAAATTCGCGCCTCCCGCGGAAAACAGCGCCAGGTACCGCAGCGCCCGGGCCTGACCCCACCACTCCACCCGGTCATGGAACGGAACATCTCCAGCACCCAGAATCACGCACACCTTGCCCGGCCTCTCGATGTGCAGCGGATTCGCAATCACCGCGCGAAACAGGGAAGTGGCCAGAATCGCGCATCCCATCCCCAGGGACAAAATCGCAACTACAAATAGCGACGACACCATGCGGCTCTTGCTATTCGGGTTCCGAAACATAACGTATGCCGGCCTCATTCCTTCCCGTGTGCCAGTTCACCACTTGAGATCAGGCCATCCTCCTTGTTCTCATACCCGCAATCCATCCCGGCAAGCGCCTCCCATATCCATCTTTTTCTTCTTCGTCCCTTCATCTTTTCCTGATGCCGGGGAATTTATTTCTTGAATGGGACCAATTGTCCGATAGATACCTCATAGACGTGCAAGCTATATCCCATAGACGCAAAAGGGTTTTTTCAAGCTCGCGGCGGCAGATGGTCGAAGCGGTACCTGCCCCCTTGCCGACCTCGCATTGCGGGCCTATACTCGGTAGGTTTGGCCAGATCCACGCTGTGGTCCGAGGCGGGTGGGCTCTGGAGACGCGGCGCGCGCTGGACCGATGCGCAGACCGCGAGCGGAGGCGGAACAACGGTTCCCCGAAGCAGGAAATGGTCGGTCCGAAACGGAGAGTCATTCACATGGCGACGATCACACTCGAGCATGAAATCAATCCCTGGGAAGCCCAGGAGGCTCGATTCGACTTTGCGGCACGCAAGCTCAACCTGGACGAAGGTTTATGGCGTGTGCTGCGCTACCCCTCACGAGAAGTCATTGTTCACTTCCCCGTGGCGATGGACGACGGCCGCATTGAGATGTATACCGGCTTCCGCGTCCAGCACTCGTTTGCGCGCGGCCCGGCCAAGGGCGGCATTCGCTACTCCCCAGACGTGTCGCTCGATGAAATGCGCGCGCTCGCCAGCTGGATGACCTGGAAGTGCGCGGTGGTGAACATTCCCTTCGGCGGCGCCAAGGGCGGCGTCATCTGCGACCCCAAAAAGATGTCCATGGGCGAGCTGGAGCGCCTCACCCGCCGCTATACTTCGGAGCTCATCGAGTTCTTTGGCCCGGAAAAGGACGTGCCCGCGCCCGACGTCAACACCAATGAGCAGGTGATGGCGTGGATCATGGATACCTTCTCCATGCACATGCGCCAGACGGTCACCAGCGTCGTCACCGGCAAGCCCATCAACATCGGCGGCTCTCGCGGACGCAGGCAGGCGACCGGGCGCGGCGTCAGCGTGGTCTGCGATCAGGCGCTCAAGCATCTGGGCATGCAGCAGGACGGCTGTCGCGTCATCATCCAGGGCTTTGGCAATGTGGGCTCCAACGCGGCCCAGATCATGCGGCAGAAGGGCTACAAGATCATCGGCATCGCCGAGTACGATGGTGGTCTTTTCAATGCCGACGGCATCGACATTGAAGCCCTCCTTGAATACAAGGACCGTAACGGCTCCATCCTCAGCTTCCACGGCGCCGAGGCCGCTGACTCCGCCGAGCTCATCTGCTCGGAGTGCGACATCCTGATTCCGGCGGCGACGGAAAATGTCATCACCAGCCGCAACGCCGACCGCATCCAGGCGAAGATTGTCTGCGAGGGTGCAAACGGGCCAACGACGACCGTTGCCGATGAAATCCTCGGCGAAAAGAAGGTCTTCATCATCCCTGACATTCTTGCCAACGCCGGCGGCGTGACAGCCTCCTACTTCGAGTGGGTGCAGGATCGCCAGGGCTACTTCTGGCCGGAGGCGATGGTCAACGAGCGGCTCGATCTCATCCTCTCCGAGGCCTTCGACGACGTCGTCCGTTACTCTGAAGCCCACGGCGTCAACAACCGCATTGCGGCCTACATGCTGGCGATTGACCGCGTGGCCTTCACCATCAAGCAGCGCGGCATCTACGCCTGAAGCGGCGTGATGCGCACGGCGGAGTACTGGGAATTGCAGCATCGCACGGTGCAAAGGGGTGGCGTTTCCGTCACCCCTTACGCATTGCTTCCCGTACCGGTCATTAACGCGCCCACAGACGCACTTAGCTGCTTCGGGTTAGCATAGTCACAATCAGAATTCGATCGGGCTGTTTTGTGAATCTCCCTAACTCCATCACCTTGGGCCGTATCTTCTCCGTTCCGGTACTGCTCTGGATCCTCTCGCCTTATTTCCCGCACCTGGGCTGGCACGGCGGGCAGGAGGTGGTGGCGTCTCTGTTTTTCATTCTCATCTCCATCTCCGACGGAATCGACGGCTACCTTGCCCGCAGGCGCGGCCAGATCACCACCATGGGCATGCTGCTCGATCCCCTGGCCGACAAGCTCCTCATCACCGCCGCCTTCATCACCCTGGTCGAGTACGAACCCAATATCGTCAAACCCTGGATCGTCGTCATCATCGTCGGCCGCGAATTCCTCATCAACGGCTTGCGATCCATTGCCTCCACCGAGGGATTTACCATCCAGGCCAGCGACCTCGGCAAGCTCAAGACCGTCATGCAGATCATCTCGGTCGTGGCCGTCATCCTTGCCCACGGCTGGTACCTGTGGCAGTTTGGCTGGTTCATCCTGCCTGTGCACCTGATCGCCTTCGTCAGCATTTACTGGATGGCCGCTATCTCCGTCATCTCCGCCACGGATTACTTCGTGGCTTTCTGGCGCCGTATCGACAAGGCCTCAAGCGGAAGCCGGGGCCGCGACAACGAGTTCGTCCTCAGCCGCAAAAAAGCCGCCCAGTCGCCCGCGAAACCTGCTTCCTAGACGCCCCGAAGTTCCTTTCATCCCGTAACAAATCCCTCTACCCGGCCTCGCGGGTTGCATTCACTCAATAATGTTTGACTGCTAACGCGCCTATAATGAAGTATGGCGACCGTCCAGCCAAACACGCCGGCCCAAACCCACGAGCCAGACCTGCTGGCGCGCAAGTTTGACGCGCTGCTGGAGACGGTGCGGGCCAATCGCCCCAGTGACGATCTGGACATTATCCGCCGTGCCTGGGCCTTCTGCCTCCAGCATCATGAAGGGCAGTTGCGTGCCTCCGGCGAACCCTTCGTGCTGCACCCCCTCGAGGTCGCCCTGGTTCTGGCGGAGATGAAGCTCGATGCGACCGCCATCGCCGCCGGCCTGCTCCACGACGCGGTCGAAGACACCCCCGTCACCACCGCTGAAATCGCCAGCCAGTTTGGCGAGCAGGTCGCCCACATCGTTGAAGGCGTCACCAAGATCGACAAAATCCAGTTCGCCAACCGCGAAGACCGCCAGGCCGAGAACGTTCGCAAGATGCTGCTGGCCATGGTCAGCGATGTCCGCGTGGTCGTCATCAAACTGGCCGACCGCCTCCACAACATGCGCACCCTGGAACACCTGCCGCCCAACCGCCAGCAGGCTATCGCGCAGGAAACCCTCGACATTTACGCGCCGCTCGCGCACCGCCTCGGCATGGGCAAACTGCGCGGCGAGCTTGAAGATCTTGCCTTCCGCTATGTCGACCCTTACAGCTACAAGCAGTTGCAGGAGGCCGTCGAAGAGCGCCGATCCGAAGGCGAGCAGTTCCTCGCCGGCGTCGAATCGCTTCTTGTCGACAAGCTCAAGGAAAACAAGATTCAGGCGCGCGTCCAGTGGCGAATCAAGCGCATCTACAGCATCCACAACAAGTTGCAGAAGGCGCACTCCCGGCTCGACCAGCTCTACGACCTTCTGGCCCTCCGCGTCATCACCACCAGCGAGCAGGACTGCTACGCCGTGCTCGGCCTCATCCACTCCATCTGGCGGCCCGTGCCCGGGCGCATCAAGGACTTCATCGCCATGCCGCGGCCCAATATGTACCAGTCCCTGCACACCACCGTGATGGGCGAAGGCGGCCACCAGTTCGAGGTTCAGATCCGCACTGAGGAGATGCACCGCGTCGCCGAAGAAGGCATCGCCGCGCATTGGAAATACAAGGCAGGCGGCGTCATCAGCCCGCGCGACGAGCAGCGCCTCGCCTGGGTTCGCCAGCTTGTCGAGTGGCAGCGCGAAATGAAGGATTCGAGCGACTTCCTCTCCACCCTCAAGATCGATCTGTATCCGGAGGAGGTCTACACCTTCACGCCCAAGGGCAAAGTCGTCGTGCTGCCCAAGGATGCCAGTCCCCTCGACTTCGCCTATTCCATCCACACCGAGGTGGGCCACTCCTGCACCGGCGCGCGCGTCAACGGCCGCATCGTGCCGCTGCGCTCCAAGCTGCGCAACGGCGACATCGTCGAAGTCATCACCCAGAACGGCCATACCCCCAGCCGCGACTGGCTCAGCTTCGTCAAGAGCTCCCGCGCCCGTAACAAGATCAAGCACTGGCTCAACGAGCACCAGCGCGAACGCGCCATTGACATTGGCCACAAGCTGCTCGAGCGCGAAGCCCGCAAGTACAAGGTTTCGCTCGGCAAGTTTGATGACTCCGACTATGCCCGCGTCGCCAACGACTACAGCGTGGCCGCGCCCAACGACCTGTTCGCCGCCATCGGCTTCGGCAAATACTCGGCGCGGCAGGTGCTGCACCGCCTGTCGCCGGCGCTCGTGCAGCAGCAGCCGGCGGAAACCGAAACACCCACCATCAAGCCCAATGCGCAGGAGGCCTCGCGCCGTGCCTCCGGCGGCGACTCGCTGCAGGTCGAAGGGCAAAACGAGCTGCTTGTCTACCGCGCCCGCTGCTGCAACCCCATCCGCGGCGACGAGATCGTCGGCTACGTCACACGCGGCAAAGGTGTCGCCGTGCATGCCCGCAACTGCCCCAATGTGCAGAACCTGCTCTACGAGTCCGATCGCCGCATCGCCGTCGAGTGGGCGCACGCCGTTGAGTCAAAAGCCGGCCGCCAGAATACCTACCCCGTGCGCCTCACCGTCTACTGTGACGACCGCACCGGCATGCTCAAGGAAATGACGGCTCTGATCAGCGACGAAAACACCAACATCCGCACCGTCGACTCCCGCCAGGACCAGAACGGCGACGCCATTGTCGAATTCGTCGTCGAAGCCGAGGACGTAGCCCACCTCAACCGCCTCGTCCAGGGCCTGCGCCGGCTGCCCGGCGTCCGCGACGTCCAACGCTCCCAGCGGTTGTGAGCCGCAGGTCGTGAGCACCCTTTGCTGCTGTCAAAATAGATCAATCAAAGAGAATTGTCGTCCTGAGCGGAGGCGCTTCGGCGCCGCAGTCGAAGAATCCGCAGTTCCCTGCGTAAGTCCGACGCTAAAGCATTTTCGGAATAGATGTAGACCGGCGGTACCATGTACACTCCGCCATTCCAGAGAAGAATGGCGGCTCCGGTCCGCTGTCTGGAGACTACAGTATTTCCGAAAATGCTATACCCCGCCGCGGAGGCCACAAAATAAGAACGGCGCGAAGCATTCGCGCCGTTCCCGCTTTTACTGGCCGCTTCTTCCCCAGCCGTTTTACAGCTAACCGGCCGCTCTAATACTTAGGCACGGAAGGATCAATCTCCCCGGCCCAGGCAAGAATCCCGCCGGCCACATTCGCCACGTTCTTGAAGCCCTGCTGCTGCAGGAACTCCGCAGCTTTCTGGCTGCGCCCTCCGCTCTTGCAGTGGACGACGATCTCCTGCCCCGCCTGCCGCACCTCCTCCAGCTCGTTCACGCGGCCCGGCAGTTCTCCCACCGGAATCAGGTAGCCCTGCAGGTTCGCAATCTGGAACTCGTGCGGTTCGCGCACGTCCAGCAGGAAGAACTCCTCGCCCGCATCCATCTTGCGTTTCAGGTCCTGAACCGTCATCTGCGGAATCCCGTTCTGCACCGCGGCCGGCGGCGCCGGCGGCTGAATTCCGCAGAACTGCTGGTAGTCGATCAGCTCCGTTCCCG
>JAJZJJ010000107.1 GCA_021810175.1 Acidobacteriota bacterium
CCTCTGCGCCAACACCCAGGGCGTCGGCGTCAACCGTCCCGGAGCCTTCGCCGAATACATCTCCCTGCCCATGGCCAACCTCTGGCGTCACCACCCAGGCATCGATCCCAGCGTCGCCGCCATCTTCGATCCCTTCGGCAACGCCGTCCACACCGCGCTCTCCTTTCCCGTTCTCGGCGAAGACGTGCTCATCACCGGTGCCGGTCCCATTGGCATCATGGCCATCCCCGTCGTCCGCCACGCCGGCGCGCGCCACGTCGTCATCACCGACGTCAATCCCTACCGCCTCGATCTCGCCCGCAAAATGGGCGCTACGCTCGCCGTCAACCCCATGGAAACCTCGCTCGCCGACGTGCAGCGCCAGCTTGGAATGGCTGAGGGCTTCGACGTCGGCCTCGAAATGTCCGGCAACCCCGCCGCTCTCGCCCAGATGATCGACAACCTCTGCCACGGCGGCAAAGTCGCCATCCTCGGCATCCCCGCAAAGCAGTTGCCCATGGACTGGCGCAAAGTCATCTTCAACATGATCACCATCAAAGGCATCTACGGCCGCGAAATGTACGACACCTGGTACAAGATGTCCGTCCTCATCGACTCCGGCCTCGACATCTCGCCCGTCATCACCCATCGCTTCGCCTTCCAGGAATTCGAGCAGGGCTTCGCCGCCATGATCTCCGGCAACACCGGCAAAGTCGTCCTCGACCTGACCACAATTCGCTGACCTTCGCAAGGAGCCATCATGTACGGCCGTTTTCAACAGCATCTCGAAGAAAAACTCGCCGCCATCGAAGCCGACGGCCTCACCAAACGCGAGCGCCTCATCAACGGCCCGCAACAGCCTCAGGTTGCCGTCGCTTCCGGCACCGTCCTCAATCTCTGCGCCAACAATTACCTCGGCCTCGCCAACCACCCTGCCATCCTCGCCGCCGCCCGCCACGCCCTCGACCGCTGGGGATTCGGCATGGCCAGCGTGCGCTTCATCTGCGGCACCCAATCGCTCCACAAACAGCTCGAAGCCCGCCTCAGCGAATTCCTTTCCACCGACGACACCATCCTCTACAGCTCCTGTTTCGACGCCAACGGCGGCCTCTTTGAAACCCTCCTCGACGCCGACGACGCCATCCTCTCCGACGAGCTGAACCACGCCAGCATCATCGACGGCATTCGCCTCTCCAAAGCCGCTCGCTTTCGTTACCGCAACGGAGACATGGCCGACCTCGAAGCGCAGCTTCAGCAGGCCGGCAGCGCACGCCATCGCCTCATCGTCACCGACGGCGTCTTCTCCATGGATGGCTTCGTCGCCAGGCTCGACCGCATCTGCGACCTCGCCGAAAAATACCACGCCCTCGTCATGGTCGATGACTCCCACGCCGTCGGCTTCTTTGGCCCCGGCGGTCGCGGCACACCCGCGCTCTTCGGCGTCGAGCAGCGCGTCGACATCCTCACAGGCACCCTCGGCAAAGCACTCGGCGGTGCCAGCGGCGGCTACATCAGCGGTCGCCAGGCCATCATCGACCTGCTGCGCCAGCGCTCCCGCCCCTACCTCTTCTCAAACTCCGTCGCCCCGCCCATCGTTGCCGCCACGCTCGCCGCTCTCGATCTCGTCAGCCAATCCGCCGCACTCCTCGATACCCTGCGCGACAATACCGCCTGGTTTCGACAATCCATGACCGCCGCCGGATTCACCCTCCAGCCAGGAGACCACCCCATCGTCCCCATCCTCCTCGGCGACGCCACGCTCGCAACGCGCGTAGCAGAACGCATGCTCGCCAAAGGCGTCTACGTCGTCGCCTTCAGCTATCCCGTCGTGCCCATGGGCAAGGCCCGCATCCGCACCCAGATCTCCGCCGCCCACTCCCGCGCCGACCTCGAATTCGCTCTCCGCTGCTTCATCGAAACAAAAGCCGAGCTGGGCATCTGACTGGCAAAGCCGAACGGGATGACCGGCTCATCGAACTCGGTCATCCCGCTCGGCTTTTGCTTTGTTTGTCATTCCCGCAGCAGGGAATCTGCTGTCGCTGTTCGCCAGCGTCCTCCGCATCCCCACCCCGCGCCCACCGGAAGCGCCACAACCCTCCGTGGCGCGGCGTGAGCCGCGCGGCTGCTCCATGCAATGGTCACTCGCTGCCCACTGCTTTCGCAAATCCGTACATAAACTCCAGCGATTTGGTATACGAGTCGATTGGCAGCCGTTCATCCTGCCCGTGCATCCGCTCGTCGCCGCGCTCCAGCGCAATTCCGGAGAATCCGTAGCAGGGAATTCCCGCCTTCGCAAAATAGATGCTGTCCGTCGCTCCGTCTTCCATGATCGGCGTCACCGGCGTTCCCGGCCAGATCGACTGCACCATCGCATCCAGCGGCTGGAAGACAGCCGGCATCGGTGGCGGCGGCGTCATCGCCTGCCGGTCCGGCGCAACCTCGGAGACCACCCCCGCATCCGAGACATACTTCACCGTCAGCTTCGGATCGTCGAACAGTGCAATCAACTGCTGACGAATCTGCTCCGGCGAATGTCCAGGAAAAATCCGGCAGTTCACATTCGCCTGCGCCGTCTGCGGCAGCGCGTTGTTGGCGTGCCCGCCGCTCAGCCGCGTCGCCACGCACGTCGTGCGAAAGTTCGAGTTGTAATCCGGCGACGCCGCCGAAAGACGCGCCGCTGCCGCCATATCCGGCGGCGTCTCCAGAATCGCCCGCATATCCTCCGCCGTCTGCCCATGCTCCTGCTTCGCCATCTCCGTAAAGTACTCGCGCGTCACGCTGTTCAGCTCAAACGGAAAACTGTAAGCCGCCAGCTTGTTCAGCGCCGCCATCAGCTCATAGATCGCATTGTCCGGACGGGGCAGGGAACTGTGCCCGCCGCGATTGTAGGCCGTCACCTGGAAGTCCGAATACACCTTCTCCGTCGCTTCCACATCGGCCACCACCGCCTTGCCCTTCTGCAGCTCCACGCCGCCCGAGTCCGGATTGATCACAAACGCCGCGTCCACCAGCTCCCGATGATTCTCCACCAGCCACCTCGCGCCGTTCGACTTCCCGCCCTCCTCGTCCGCCGTCAGCGCCAGAATCATCCCCCGCTTCGGCTTGAATCCCTCCCGATGCAGCCGCAGAAACGTCGCCACCAGCGCCGCATCGGAGTCCTTCATATCCTGCGTCCCGCGCCCGTAATAGTAGCCATCCTTCTCCACAAACTGAAACGGATCCGTGTGCCAGTCCGACCGCAGCGCCTCCACCACATCCACGTGGCACAGAAACAACACAGGCTTCTCGCTCCTGTCCGTCCCCGGATAATCCACCACCAGATTCATCTTCCGCGCATTCGGCCCGATCAGATGCACCTCCGACGCAGGAAATCCTGCATCCAGAAAACGCTTCTCCATCGCCTTCGTCGCCGTCGTCACGTTCCCCTGCGGCGTATCGGTTGTGTTGATCTCGATCAGTTGTTGGAAGATCGCGCGCGCCTCGGCCAGATCCGTCGGCGGCACAGGCGTCGCCGTCTGCGCCACGGCCGTCATCATCGCAGCCGATGCGGTCAGTAGAGTAAAAATCTTCTTCAGCATGTCCGCGATAATAAGTCGCCGCCGCGCCTCGCGCAATCTTTTTCTCAGCCCGGCCTGCTTCGCGCGCCTCGCCTGCCTACGCGCACTTTTCAGGTAAATAGCTTTACTTCAGCTCTCGCGCCGTTTCCATCCGCCACGCTTTTCCCTTGCGCAAAGGCCACTCCAGCGCCTATCGTGTTGTGGAATTCGCCGAGGTGCCAACTCATGTTCCAACGCATCTTCTCTGCCATCGTCTCCATGCCGCTCCGCAGTCGTTCCAGCCTTGCTCTTCTCGCCTTCAGCCTCACTCCCGCGCTCGTCGCCAGTGCTGCCTCGCGTCCGCCCATCACCGGCATCAGCCATCTGGCCACCTACGCCGCAGACATGCAGGCCACCGAACACTACTACGTCGACTCCATCGGCGCCGTCCGCGCGCCCGACCCCGAAGATCCCCGCGGCGTCCGTTACATGCTCAGCCCCACCCAGTTCGTCGAGGTTCTCCCGCTCCCCGCCAACGCCGGCATCAACCGCCTCGATCACACCGCCTGGAAGACCACCAACGCCGAAGCCATGCGCGCCTACCTCGCCTCAAAAGGCTGGAAGACGCCCGCGCACACAACCCAACTCTCCGACGGCAGCCGCACCTTCCGCGTTCACGATCCCGAGGGCAACCTCGTCGAGTTCGTTCAGCCGCCAGCCCATCCCCGTCCCGTCGCCGCGCCCAATGCTGTCGGCCACCACATCATCCATCTCGGCTTCATGGTCCACTCCCGCGCCGCCGAAGACACCTTCTACCGCGCTCTGCTCGGCTTTCGTCCCTACTGGTTCGGCGGCATGCACGACGACAAAATCGACTGGGTCTCCCAGCAGATCCCCGACGGCCACGACTGGCTCGAATACATGCTCACCAGCGGCTCTTCCGGCATCCCGGCCAACATGACCCAACAGGCGCTCGGCGTTCTTGACCATCTCTCCATCGGCGTCGTCTCCGTTCCCGCCACCTACAAGATGCTCGTCGCTCAGAACCGCCTCACCGGACGCACCGACAAACACACCCAGATCGGCCGCGACGGCAAGGAACAGTTCAACCTCTACGACCCCGACGGCATCCGCCTCGAACTCATGGAGTTCCACGCCGTCGAAAAACCCTGCTGCTCCCCATTCACCGCCCCAGATCCAGCCAATTGAAGCTGTGACGCACGCCGCGCGGGGATCCTTTCTCTGCGCGGCTCACTGCTAAAATCAAGAGCATCATGAGCGCCGCAACCGTACTCACCCCCGACCTCCTCGCCAAATACGAACCCGTCATTGGCCTTGAGGTCCATGTCCAGTTGCTCACTGCCACCAAGGCCTTCTGCGGCTGTCCCAACCGCTACGGTGCCGCGCCCAACACCAATGTCTGCCCCACCTGCCTCGGCCTGCCCGGCGCGCTCCCCGTGCTCAATCGCCAGGCTGTCGAATTCGCCGTCCTCGCCGGTCTCGCCCTCAACTGCCAGATTCGCGAGCGCTCCATCTTCGCCCGCAAAAACTACTTCTACCCCGACTCCCCCAAGGGCTATCAAATCTCCCAGTTCGACAAGCCCATCGCCGAGCACGGCTTCATCGACCTCCCCACCGCCGACGGCGGCGCCAAGCGCATTGGCATCACCCGCGCCCACATGGAAGAAGACGCCGGCAAAAGCCTCCACGATGGCTTCCCCGACTCCGCCACCCGCACCTACGTCGATCTCAACCGCTGCGGCACGCCCCTCATCGAGATCGTCTCCGAGCCGGACATTCGCACCCCCGACGAAGCCTTCGAATATCTCACCCGACTACGCGAAATCCTTCTCTACGCCGGCGTCTCCGACTGCAACATGGAGGAGGGTTCCCTCCGCTGCGACGCCAATGTCAGCATCATGCCGCGTGGCTCCAAAACCTTCGGCAAAAAAGTCGAAGTCAAAAACGTCAACAGCTTCCGCTTCATCCGCGCCGCGCTTGAATACGAGATCGAGCGCCAGATTGAGGTCGTCGAATCCGGTGGCGTCATCGTGCAGGAGACCCGTCTCTGGAACTCCAACGAAGGACGCACTTACTCCATGCGCTCCAAGGAACAAGCCCACGACTACCGCTACTTCCCTGAGCCGGACCTGCCGCCGCTCATCGTCTCCGCCGCCTGGCAGGCTGAGATTGCCGCCCGCATGCCCGAGCTGCCCGAGGCTCGCCGCAAGCGCATGATCGTCGCCTACGACCTCTCCCCACGGGACGCGCACACCCTCACCGCCACCCGTGAATTTGCCGACCAGTTCGAAGCCGCCGCGCGCTCGGCCAAAAGCCCGCGCCGCCTCGCCAATCTCCTCCTCAGCGAACTCGGCGGACGCCTCAAAGCCGCCTCGCTTGAACTCGACCAGTCGCCCATCTCGCTCTCCGGCCTCGTTCTGGCCGCAGACCTCGTAGAAGACGGCAAGCTCAGCTCCAAACAGCTCAAGCAGCTCTTCGACATCTGCTTCGACAAGGGCGAGGACTTCGCCCCCGTCTACGAACGCGAAAAACCCCAGCAGATCACCGACTCCACCGCCATCGAAGCCCTCATCGACGAGGTCATCGCCGCCAATCCCGCTCAGGTCGCCCAGTACCGCGCAGGCAAAAAAACCGTCGCCGCTTTTTTTGTCGGCCAGGTGATGCGTGCCTCCAAAGGACAGGCCAACCCAGCGCTGCTCAACCAACTGGTCACCAAAAAACTCGACGGCTGACGGCCATCCCCCACCGTCGCAAACTGGCCCGTCGCAAATCCAGCGAATTGCCCGCAAGTTTCGGAGTGCGCTCCGGGCAATCCATACGAGAGGATGCTAGCCATGAACCCTCAAGAGCTTCGTCAGTCGGACCACTCCGTCACCCACGCCATCAACGCCGCCGGATACAACGCTCCCAGCCGCGTCGATGAATCCGTCCCGCTCGGCATGACTCCCACCCGCTTCCGCTCCGGCGCGCGCGGAGAGCAGATTCGCTTCGCCGCAGCCACTTGCTCGCTTGGCCACGCCCTCGCCGCCCGCACCTCGCGCGGCCTCTGCTGGCTGGCCTTCGGCGACTCGCCTGATCCGCTCCTGGCCGACCTCCGCCGCCAGTTCTCCGCCGCCGAGCTGATCCCCGACAACGAAATGCTCGCCAACCTCCGCTCCATCCTCGCCGCCATCGACCGCACAGAATCCTCAGCAGGCCCGGCAGCAGCCCCCGCACTCGATCTCCCGCACAATCTCCCGCTCGACCTGCGTGGCACAGCCTTTCAGCTCCGCGTCTGGAGCGCTCTGCAACAGATCCCCTCGGGGCAGACTCGGAGCTACAGCCAGCTCGCGCAGCAGCTCGGAAACCCCAAAGCCACCCGCGCCGTCGCCAGCGCCTGCGCTGCCAACCGCGTCGCTCTCTTCGTCCCCTGCCATCGCGTCGTCGGAGCCAGCGGCCAGCTCACCGGTTACCGCTGGGGCACAGAACGCAAACGCCGCCTCCTGGCGGCAGAAGCCACCCGCGCCTGACCCTGCTTCTGCCCATACCCTTGCTGTTGCTGTTGCTGTTGCCTTTGCTGTTGCCTTTGCTGTTGCTGTTGCTGTTGCTTTTGCTTTTGCTGTTGCTTTTGCTGTTGCTTTTGCTGTTGCTTTTGCTGTTGCTTTTGCTGTTGCTTCTCTTTCTGTCATTCCCTCCGGGAATCTGCTTTCCCGGGAATCTGCTTTTCCGGGAATCTGCTTTCCCGGGAATCTGCTTCTCCCACCCGTGAAGTTCCAACCCAGCTTTTCCGCCCCAGCCCGCCAGCCAATCCCTACGCCAGACCCAGCCGCCTGCACGCCACCGAAGGCAGCGCCGATCCCAGCCCGCTCAGCGTCCCACCCGTCACCGCCAGCCAAACCGCCATCCCCAGCGCCAGCTCCGCCGCGTCCACCCCGCGCCCGGCGTGGTACCCGACATGCACCACTCCCAGCGCCACCGCCCGTGCTGCCATCCACGCCGCCGCGCCGCCCGCTGTGCCCGCCATCGCGCAGCGGCCCAGCTCCAGTCCATCCAGGCTCGCCAGCGAAACCATGCGCCTGCCGTGCAGCAGCACCGCCAGCGCCACCGTCTGCACCGCAATCCCCAGGTCCGAGGCCACCGCGAGTCCCATCGCCCCATAGGCGTGAAACAGACCCGCATACACCGGCAGCGATGCCGCCGTCACCACCGTCCCCGCCACCATCGGCCACAGCGTATTCCCCGCCGCATAAAATGCCCGCGCATAGATCGCCTGCGCCGACCACAAAAACAGCGAAACCGAAAACACCGCAAAGTAGCGCGCCGCATCCGCCGCATCTGAGACCCGCAGCCGCCCTCCCACCAGAATCAGCTCCACCAGCGCCGGTGCCAGCGCAATCATCGCCGAGGCCGCCAGCACTCCCAGCGCAGCCACCCGGGAAACCGCGTCTGCTACCTCCACGGCAAACTCATACCGCTTGCCCGTCGCCCACAGCCGCGCAAAAAACGGCATCGACGCCGCTCCCGCAGCCTGCGCCACCACCGCCATCGGAGCC
>JAJZJJ010000108.1 GCA_021810175.1 Acidobacteriota bacterium
GGCCCGCGCCGATACCCTGCGCGACCGCATTGCCAACGAAGTCTGGGCGGCCCACACCGACGTGGAAACCGCTCTGCGGCAGAGGGCCGCGGCCCAGGCGCTGATGATCTCCGCCCGGCAGTCCTATGAGGCGGCTCGGGAGTCGTATAACTATGGCCTGCGCAACATCGTGGACGTCATCGCCGCTCAAAAGGCGCTGGCCCGCGCCCAGGCCGAGGACGTGACGGCCAGAACCCAGCTCCTGCTGCAGACCGCAAAACTGGCCTTCCAGACCGGCGATCTGATCGCCTCGCAACCCATCGGGACGAAACACTGAATGAAACGGCGACTATCAATCTCGGCATTTCCGGCGCGGCGCGCCCTCCGTGGCGCGGCCGCCCTGTCTGCCATGCTGTGGACGGCCGGATGCCGCCATTCCCCGGACTTCAATATTCTGGGCTCGTATTTTCCCGCATGGCTGCTCTGCATTGCCGCCGGCATTGCGCTCACCTCCGTCTGCTACTGGGGACTGCAGCGCCTCCATCTCGAGCGCGAGGTGCAGCCTTCCATTGTGGTGTATCCCTGCATGGCGGCCTTTTTTGCCTTCACGCTCTGGCTGGTGTTTTTCAGCCGATGAGAGGATTCGATGCTGTCTGATTTATCTCCGGGAGCGCGCCGTGCCGTCGGTCGCACCATCAGCGTCGTGGCGATTGCCGGGGCTCTGCTGACCGGCCTGCTGGTGGTGCGCCAGGTCATCGACAATCCGCGCACCGACGACGCCGAGGTCTTCGCCAACTTCATTGCCGTGGCGCCGGTCGTCAATGGACCCATCATGCACCTCTATGTGGCCGACAACCAGTACGTGAAGCAGGGCCAGCTCATGGTCGATATCGACGAGCGCCCCTATGCCTATGCGCTGCAGCTGGCCCGCTCCGAGCAGGCCGCCCTGACCGGAAACATTTCCGATGAAAGCCGCCGCATCGCCTCGGAGTCCAGCGCCGTCAGCGTGGCCCAGGCGGGCGTGGCCAGCGCCCAGGCAAACCTCGCTCATGCCGTTTCCGCCGTCAGGGAGTCCCGAGCCGAGATTGCCAGCGCGCAGGCCCAGGTCAGCCGCATCCGCGCGGAACTGAAGTACGCTTCCGACAACCTGCATCGCATGGAACCCCTCCTGACCCGGCAGTTTGTCACCGTCGATCAGGTGGATCAGGCGCGGACCCTCGTGGCCACTCGCCAGCAGGCTCTCCGGGCCGCGCTCGCCGAGCAGGCGCTGGCCTCCGCGCGCCTCACCTCCTCCCTCGCCGAGCGCCAGCAGGCCGAGGCCGCGTTGCAGCAGAGCAGGGCGCAGGTGAAACTCGCATCCCACGCCGTCTTAACGCTGGAGCCGCTGCTGGCCCAGCGCAGCGGCAAGGCATCCAACATCGCCACCGCCAAATACTACCTGGACAACTGCCGCATCTATGCTCCCTTTGACGGCCGCGTCACCAACCTCACCATTTCCAAAGGCGAGTACGCCCACGCCGGCCAGCAGATCTTCACCCTCATCGATACCCGCGTCTGGTGGGTCATTGCCAATTTCCGCGAAACCCAGCTGGACCACATCCGCCCCGGCATGAAGGCCGACGTCTACATCATGTCCCGTCCCGGCCTTCGGCTGCGCGGCGTCGTCGACAGCATGGGCTACGGCGTTACCCCGGACGCCGACATCGTGGGGCGGCTCGCCAAAGGCCTTCCCGATGTGCAGCGCACCCTCAACTGGGTGCATCTTGCCTCCAGATTTCCCGTGCGCATTCGCATCCTCGACGGCCCCGCGCACGACTTCCGGCTGGGCGAGTCCGCCGTAGTCGTCGTCCACGGCGCCTCCCGCCTCTTCACGAGCAGGAGATAACCCATGGCTGCCGGCGCGGTCGCGCGCACCGACACGCGAAGCTTTGCCGCCTGGTTTGCGGACTTCCTGCGCAGCGAGCTGGCCCCCTACCCCGGCCGCGGACTGCTCGTCGCCCGCATGGCGATCTCCGCCACCATCACCATGATCCTCATCATGACCTTCCGCATTCCCGGCGGCGCGGTCGGCCCCCTGTACGCCTTCATCATCTCCCGCGAAAACCTCGTCTCCAGCGCCAAATCGGTGCTGAATGTGAGCCTCGCCTTCGGGGCCTGCCTGCTCTTTGTCCCCGTCGGCGGCCGCATGTTCGGCTCCATTCCGTTCACCCATTTCTTCTGGGAAGCGTTCAGCATCTTCCTGATCTTCTTCCTGATCCGCACCTTGGAAAACTACACCATCGCCAGCGGCATTGGCCTCATCGGCACCTCCGTGCTCGCCATCTGGTATCTGCCCGGACCGGCTGAACGCAACGTGGAGCTCACCCTTTGGGGCATTCTCGCTCCGGCCATCGGCGCCGGTGTCACCATCGCCGTGGAAGCCGTCTTCCACGCCTTCCGCAAACAGAACGAGCTGACTCTCGGCCTCAATCACCGGCTCAAAACCATCGAGGATCTGCTCCGCTGTCTGGCCGAATGCGAAGTCATTCCCTCCGACCTCGATCGCCGCATCACCCAGGAGGCCATGGTCGGCGTGGGCGGACTGCGCCGGTTTGTCACCCGCTCCAACTACACCCGCGTCTACCGCGCGCAGATGAACGCCGTCGTTTCGCTCACCGGCCGCTCCGTCGACTTTGCCGCCGCCCTGGCGCATACCTCTCCCCGCCTGTCGCCCGAGGATCGCCTCATTGCCGGCAGAATGGCCAACGAACTGGCGCTGATTCAGCAATGCCTCCGGGGCGACTGCGCCTCGCCTTCGCTGCAGCCCGCGGCCACCTCCTCCGCCACGCCCCTGCTCCGGGAGCTGGAGGAGATGTTCTCGCTCATTCCCAGAGTGCTGGAAGGCTCGGCCTCGCTCGAGGCGTTCGAGGCCTTCATCGATCGCTCCCAGCCGCAGTCGCGCATCTTCGTTCGCGATGCCTTCCAGAATCCCGCCCACCTGCGCTACGCTCTCAGCGGATGCCTCGCCGGAACCCTGTGCTACGTCACCTATATGGTGCTCGGCTGGCCCGGGCTGGCCACCTCCGTCACCACCTGCGCCCTCACCGCGCTCTCCAACGTGGGCTCCTCCCGCCAAAAGCAGCTCCTCCGCATCGCCGGCGCCGTCATCGGCGGCTTTGTCTTTGGCATGGGAGCGCAGGTGCTGGTCCTTCCCTGGCTCAATGGCATTGCCGGATTCACGCTGCTCTTCGCCGCCGTCACCGCGGTGGCCGCGTGGATTGGCACCTCCAGCACACGGCTTTCCTACTGCGGACTCCAGATTGCGCTGGCCTTCTACTTCATCAACATCAACGAGTTTCACATCCAGCTTTCGCTGTCCATCGCGCGCGACCGCGCCCTCGGCGTCCTGCTGGGCATTTTCATGATGTGGCTGGTCTTTGAGCGGCTGCATCCTCGCAAAGCCGTTCATCAGATGGTGGAAACCTTCAGCGATAACCTGCAGCTGCTGGGCAGACTCAGCGGCTATTCGCTCGCGGCGCAGAACGCCCCGGCCATCCGCCGCGTGCGCAGGCTTCGCGCACGCATTGTCGACAACTTCGCCTCCGTCAATGCGCAGGCCGACGCCGTCCCCTTCGAGATTGGCTCGCTTCGGGGCCAGCACATGGCCGCCCGCGACCGCGTCCGCCGATGGCAAGCCACCCTGCGCACCTTCTTCGTGCTGGCCCTGGCTCTGCTGCAGTACACCACATTCGCCATGGCGGATCTCCTCTCCGAGAGCACCCTGCGCGACATTGAGGAATTCGATCGGGTCTGTGCGCTGCGCCTCGAAGCCATGGCGGCGCACCTGAAAATGCAGAAGGAAACCCTGCCCGATGGGCCAGTCGACACCTTCGTGCCGCCTCCGCGTGAGCCATGGCCCGCCTGGCTGAACTCCGCAAGCGACGAGGAGAGGCAGCGCGGCATTCTCCCCCTGGTCCTCGAACTGGCCCGTATTCTCGATCGTCTCTGGGATGAAATGTCCGCCGCGCCCCTCTATGCGGTCGAGTAGCCAACCGCACCTCGGACCCTGCGCGGCTTTCCGCCCCCGATGAAACCACCGCTGACATCAGCTTCCAAACGCGCGTTGCCACTCTTTCGCCGATGCGCTTGTAAACTACTGATGGGCAGCAATTGAATCGCTCCGCAGGGCCTGTAGCTCAATGGTTAGAGCAGGGGACTCATAATGGCACCAATGGCCGTTTTGCACCATTCTGTGTGCATCTGCTCTGAAGCGCAAGGTCCAGCATAACCATCTTATATTCAGCAAGTTAGATGTGACCAGAGGCGTGCGTGGGCGTGCGCCGACCCGCTCTGATTTGAAATCCGAACCGGCACCAGAACCGGCACCAAATCCTGCACGGTTTTCAGAGCACCTGCGACTGTAATTCCATGTTTCTCCACAGTTGTGGATGGAGGCAATCGCCCTCAGGGGCCACCAGCCAGTTCCGGTCACGGAGAGCGCACGAAGACAGGCCATCGATTGCTGAAAACGCTCGTTCGTGCGCACATATACGCTGAGCGTATCGAATCCATAGCTCGGATGCTGCGTATACGTAACATAGGGTCCGCGGTAGTCAGGCATAGCTCCGGAGGAGTGAGACACGTCGCCGGTGCGGCCGACCGATCCCAGCCTCATTGAAGCAAATCGGCAACTATCAGGTAGGAACCTACTCGCTTCCTCTCCGCGGTGATCCC
This sequence comes from Acidobacteriota bacterium, assembly GCA_021810175.1. The sequence continues at coordinate 4,693 of JAJZJJ010000108.1, forward strand.
AGCGCTGCTCGTCCTCGATCTCGACTTTCCGCAGTGATCCGTAAGCGTCCGCTTCTGACCGTGTAGACGTGGGTGGCCGGCAGGCTGCGACCGCTTCTTGCGAGTGATTGAGGAGCGGGAGGGGCGGGCCAGACGTTAGCTCGGTTCCGCTCAAATCGAAGTTCCTACTCATTCTGGTCAGCTGATGCCAAACGTATACAGCTTGCCCGCGGATGCTCCATTTGCCGAAGCGAGTGCTCCGGGGGCAAGGAAACCGTATTCGCCGGGCTTCAGATCTGTTGCAGTGGCTTTGTAGGTGTCGTGGCCAATGTTCTTGAATTTGAGCGAGATGGCCTCCTGGTCAACGCCTCCGGAAGCCCCCATGAGACCCATCTTCGATTCCGTAAACTCGCGGGAATCCTTTCTCGAGTCGAGCCGAATGAGCTGATATTCAGTTGGAGCTGTGCCGTCCGCGCAGCGTAGAACGAAAGTCGCAGGGTCTTTCAGTTGCTCGGAGCTCTTCCTGCCGGGCACCGTGCCTTCAAATTTCGCCTTTTTGATGCCATAGGTGAATGCCGCCCCAAGCATTCCCCTCGTTCTGAAGTTGACGATTTCGACCGGCAGAAGGGTCAAAGTGTTTTTCACGCTTGTGTATACCCCGATGTCTTCCGGAAGTCCCTGTGCAGAGGCAGATTCCCCGGGGGATGTCGGCTTCGGCGTTTCCGCCGCGAGCACGGCGTCGATGACCTTCTCACTGAGACCAGCTTTCTTCAGAGCGAGAAGCCCCTGAACAGATGTATCAATGGACACGCCGTCTGCCCGGATCGCATTGATGATGGTCTGGTCGTCAAATCCAGCATTTTTCATCTGGGCGAGATTTGCAACCGAAAGAGGCTTCTTCGCCTGTGCATTTGTCTGGCCTGCAAGCAACATAAAGCAAAGCGCAATAAAAGGCACCCCCAGGAATAGCGACGTACGAGTCGGCAATTTCTTCATCTGAATCCTCCGCCCGACCAAAGTGAGTAGACCGAGTCTTCCGCGTGGCACAAAAGATGTCCAAAGGAAGTTTTCTACGCCATTTCTACGCGACGAGCTGAGAACGATCCACTGGTCGAAGGTGTCAAGAGCTGGCTATAGGTGACATTTGGCCTCCGGCAACCATACGTAGATTCGGAGTAGTGAGAGATGTCATCGATGCGGGCCATCCAACGCAAGTGCCCCAAGAGTCTGGTCGTGGACATTCCGGCAGGAAGCACCGCCGTATCAGTTTGTGCTGACATGCAGCGCGTAGATTTCGTTCGGTTCAAACCAATGCAGGAAAATAATGGAGCCTCCGGGAGCCAGGGCAAACCAGGTGTCGATCCGGCCCGGCATTTTACTGAAGGATGACAGGTCGACTGCGGTCTTTACCTGACCGCCCAGTGACACACGCACGATCTTGGGCTTGTCCCCATTGGGTATGCTGGCAAACACGTGGCGCGAGTCCGCTGACCAGCTCAGGTCATTGCCGTTGATTCCGTCTGCCAGCTTCCGCCATTGTCCACGGCGCAGATCCAGAAGCCAGAGCTGATGACGCACTGGCTGAAGGGCCGCCACATAGCGCCCATCCGGCGACCAGCGCGCCGTCCACAGGCCCTTCGACCCGGGCACGGTGAATTCCTGTCCTGTGGCAAGGTCAATCTTGTGAATCTCGCACGAATCGGTTTCCTGACACCAGACATTACCGTACACCAGCCACTTTCCGTCCGGCGACCACGTTGGCGCTCCCTGATTGTCGGTTCCCCTGGATGCTTCCCTCGCCTTACCGTCTCTTGCTGGTACGACAAATATCCGCCACGGCTTTCCAGGCAATTCAGCGGTAAAGGCGATTTGCCGGCCATCCGGAGACCAGCGTGGTAATTCAATATTGCTCTCAGGGAAAACAATCTGATGTGCGTCTGTGCCGTCCGGGTGGCTAACCCAAAGCGTCGTATCCGGCAGGCGCACGTAGGCAATCCAGCGGCCGTTGGGCGAGAAGTCGACGTCGTTTGCGGAGATGCCGGGCAAAAAGGGTCTGAATTCCCGGGATCTTCTGTCAAACCACAGTAGATCGATCTCATCGGCCTGAAGAAAGCCTTGCGTGGAAGCGGAGTCGGCAATCTCGTAGAGGACGTTACCCTGCGGATCCAGCGCAAGATCGGAGACATAACCAGCCTCCCCATTAAGTGATCTGGAGAAGAAGCGTTTGCTCAGTAAGCTGCGGTGTGCCCCAATCAGCAGCAGTCTGCCCAGCCCAAGGTTCCACCCTCCAACAAACGACTGATCTGCAGCATTTGGCTGGCTGGCTGTATCGCAACATTCCGGCAGGGTGATGTGGAGCGGAACCAGCGCAGCAACGTCGGCACTGTCGCGGTGTGCAAACACTACCTCCCAAAAGGACGAACGCCATGCCCTCCAGTCGCGCAACTCAAGGCGGATTCGCTTTCCATCCGGGGTCCAGCGCAGAAGATCCGGAACCGTCGTAAACGTTTCGAGCCTCCGGATGGTCGCTCCGCGGTCGGAAGTCAGGTAGATGCTGTTCCCGCGGGCAAACGCAATCTCCCGCCCATCGGGGGACCATGCAGCGGAGTGGCAGCGCACGTTGCCCACGCGAATGGGCCTGCCGCCGGTGACGGGAACAATCCACAGAGCCAGTTCCTGCTCCTGCCCCTCCTGGTCGAGGACCAGCAGCCGGCTGCCATCCGGGGAGATAGAAACCGGATAGGCATTGTTAAATGGCGTTGAAATCGTGCTGATCGGACCGCCATTGACGGAAACTTCCGACAAAACAGTCCGACCGTTGTGAAACTCTCCAAAGTAGATATGGCGCCCGTATGTTACCAGACCGCTTTTACTCGTTCCGTCGCTGGTAATTTGGGTAATACCGGTGAAACTCACGCCGCGAGGCGCGGCGAGCAGATGCACAGAGAATGCTGCGATTACGGCGACTGCCGCTCCGGCCAGGAACCACGCGACCCAGATGATCCTGCCTGAGCGCCGAACAGAATCGGACCCTGAGCCGGGATCGAGTTCCTGAACAGCCGCCATCGCCGCATTGGAATCGGGTGCTGACGCTGAAATCTCTGTGCCTGGCTCTTTGGATTCGGCGTCGGGAGATGAATCGATCTCGCTCCCCTGGCTCCTCAGCCATTCATCCAGTTCGTGAGCGTATGCATAGACAGACTGGCGCTCACCGCCTGGAACGCGATGAACCGGCAAACCCTTTTGCTTTTCCCACCGAATGACTGTGCGGACATGTCGCCCCATATAGGCGGCAATTTCTTTCCATGAGTCCAGCC
>JAJZJJ010000109.1 GCA_021810175.1 Acidobacteriota bacterium
CCGCCAGCACCGGTCCATACGAGCCGATCCGCTCCGCCACCTTCGCCTGGATCACGTCGTTCTTCGACGTAATCAGGTTCCCCAGCTGATACGCCAGCCCCGGAAACGTCGCCCGCACCGGCCCCGGCGACAGCTCGCTCAGCCACGCCGGAACCACCCCCCACGCCCCCTGCACCATAAACTGCATCACGAACGCCCCGCTCGCCAGCGCCATAGTGGAATGCGCCAGCGCGTACAGCGGAATCGCCGGCAGCGCCAGCAGCGCCGCCAGAAGAACCGCCCGCTTCCGCCCGATCCGCTCCGACAGCACCCCAAAAAACATCCCGCCCGCCAGCGCGCCCACGTTGTACAGAATCGCAATCGCCCCTGTCAGCTCCGCCGAAAAGCCGTGGTCCTTCTGTAAAAATGTCGGATACAAATCCTGCGTCCCGTGCGACAGCGCATTGAACCCCGTCATCAGCAGCATCAGAAACAGAAACGTCCCCCCAAACGTCCAGATCCCCCGCCACGCGCTCATCTGCGGAATCCCCGCCGCCTCCCGCTCCGTCCGTCCCTCCCGCCACGCCGGCGACTCCTCCACCTTCGCCCCGATGTAGAACACCAGCAGCGCCGGCAGCGCGCCCACCAGGAACATCCCCCGCCACCCAAACGGAGCGCCGTCCCACGTGAAGCGCTGGAACCACGGAAACAGCGTCGCATACACCGCCGCCGCCACCAGATACCCCACCGCGTATCCCTCCTGCAGCAGCCCGGAGAAGAATCCGCGATTCTCCTTCGGCAGCGTCTCAAAGGCCAGCGCCGCGCCCACGCCCCACTCCCCGCCCATCGCAACGCCGTACAGCGCCCGCAGAATCAGCAGCGTGTGCATCGATCCCGCAAACGCGCACGCCAGCTCCAGCACCGAGTAGCACGCGATGTTCGTCATCAGCGTCGGCCGCCGCCCAAACCGGTCCGCCAGCGCCCCAAACAGAAACGCCCCCACCGGCCGGAACGCCAGCGTCAGAAACAGCGCCTCCGCCACCTCCCAGCGCGCCACCCTGAAGTCCGACGCCACCGCCGACACGCAGAACACCAGGATGAAAAAGTCGAACGCGTCCAGCGACCACCCCAGAAAACACGCGATAAACGCATGTTTCTGCGGCCCGCTCAGCCCGCGGAATGGATTCGGCATGCCAGGAGCTTACCAGACACATCCCGCCTCACGGATTCCCCTTCCCCATTCCATCTCCCAGGAATTACAGTTGCAGGCGGACTGAAAGTTGGTCCCGGGTCGGTATTCAAAAGAAAAGCCACACAAAGACCGGAGAAAACCATGCATCGTTCCACTCAGCCAGTACGCTCCATCTTGTCGTCCATTCCTCGCCCGGGCCGCCTGGGCATTCCACTGCTCGTCTGTGCAGTCGCCCTGGCCGTCGCTGTCGGATGCGGCGGCAGCGGCAGCGCCTCCAGCATGATGGGCGGCGGCGGCAGCACCGGCGGAGGTGGAACCACCTCCCAGACCGTAGCCACGCCCACCATAGCCACCACGGCCGCTCAGAACAGCGCTGTCATCGTCAACCTCAAGGATGCCACTGCCAGCTCCACCATTTACTACACCCTCGACGGCAGCACTCCCACCACCAGCTCGCCGCAGTATGTCGCGCCTTTCCTCGTTGATTCCAATGTCACGCTGAACGTCATGGCCACCGCCTCCGGCGACACCAACAGCACCGTCGCCACCCAGACCTTCTCGCCCAACATCCCCTCCGGAACCCTGGTCTGGAGCGACGAGTTCTCCAACTCCGGCTCCGCCAACGCCCAGCCCAATCCCAGCACCTGGACCTATGACACCGGCCTCAACTGCTGCGGCAATAACGAGCAGGAAACCTACTGCGCCTGGGGCGCCACCTCCGGCGGTTGCAGCACCGCCAACCCCAATGCCTACGTCGGTACGGACGGCTATCTCCACATCACCGCACTCAACCCCTCCTCCGGCGTCTACACTTCCGCCCGCCTCAAAACCGAGGGGCTCTTCAGCTTCCAGTACGGCCGAATTGAGGCCCGTATCAAGGTCCCCGAATCGCAGGGTATGTGGCCGGCCTTCTGGCTGCTCGGCAACAACATCACCACCAATCCCTGGCCCGCCTGCGGCGAAGCGGACATCATGGAGCACATCGACGGCGCCACCCCGCCCATCAATGGAATCCCTGCGTCTTATGACTGGGTCCAGGCCTCCGTCCACGGCACCGGCCTCAACGGCGGCACTCCCTATCACGCCTCCGGCTTCTCCGCCGCCGACTGGCACACCTACGGCATGATCTGGAGCAAGGGCAAAATCGAGTACTACATCGACAGCCCCAGCAACGTCTATGAGACCTTCACCGCCTCCAGCATGGCCGGCACCTGGCCCTTCGACCAGGGTCCCATGTTCATCCTGCTCAACCTGGCCGTCGGCGGCACCTGGCCCGGCGACGTCAATTCCTCCACCGTCTTCCCCGGCAACATGCTCGTCGACTACGTCCGCATCTACACCAACTAACGTCCAGCCGCTGTCAAAAACGGCCGCCAAAGGCAAAGGGCACGGCGTCACTCAAATGACTCCGTGCCCTCTGTGTTCTCCGTGTTAAAGATTCAGTCTGCGGCCCGCGCCTCGTGCGCCGCCAGATCCCGATCCCTTACCCCGATCAGATACAGCAGCCCATCCAGCCCCAGGCACGAAATCGACTGCGACGCCTTCTGCCGCACCACCGGCTTCGCCCGATACGCAATCCCCATCCCCGCCAGGCTCAGCATGGGAATATCGTTCGCCCCGTCGCCCACCGCCACCGCCTGATCCAGCGAGACGCCTTCCCGCTCGGCAATCTCCTTCAGCAGCTCCGCCTTGCGCGCCCCATTCACAATCGGGCCCGTCACTCGCCCCGTCACCACTCCATCCGCAATCTCCAGCTCGTTCGCATGGATAAAGTCGATCCCCAGCCGCTCCTGCAGCCGCCGCGCAAAAAACATGAACCCGCCCGACAAAATCGCCGTCTTGTACCCCAGCATCCGCAGCGTCCGCATCAGCCGCTCCGCGCCGTCCGCCAGCGGAATCCGGTCCAGCAGGCTATACACCTTCTCCTCCGGCAATCCCTTCAGCAGTCCCACCCGCCGCGTAAAGCTCTGGTTGAAATCGATCTCCCCGCGCATCGCGGCCTCGGTAATCTTCACCACCTCGTCCGCCACGCCCGCCAGCTTCGCCAGCTCGTCGATCACCTCGCCCTGGATCAGCGTCGAGTCCATGTCGAACACCATCAGCCGCCGGTTCCGCCGGTAAATGCTCTCCCGCTGGAAGGCAATGTCCACCGACAGCTCCTGCGCCGCCGTCAGAAACTCCGCCCGCATCGCCGCTTCCTGCGCCGCGTCGCCGCTCACGCACAGCTCCACGCACGCGTTCGCCGGAGCCGCCCCGTCACCCGCCAGCGCTGACAACTGCTCCGACAGCCGCTCGATCCGGTCCACATTCATCTCGTGCCGCGCCAGAATGGCCGTCACCCGCGCCAGCTGCTTCGCCGTAATCGACCATCCCAGCACCGTCACAATAAAGTGGTCGTGCCGCAGCCCCTGCATCCAGTGCCGCAGCGACCCCGCCGGAATCTTCCTGAAGCGCGCCTGCAGCCCCAGCTCGTGCGCACGCGCCTGCAGCTCCGCCCGCAGCGGCGTAAACTCGCTCCCCGCCGGAATCTCGATCAGCATCCCCAGCGCCAGCGTCTCATGCACCACCGCCTGGCCGATGTCCAGAATCCCCGCCTGATGTTTTGCCAGAATCTCAGTCACGTCCGCCGTCAAACCCGGCTCGTCGTGCCCCGACAAATGGATCAGTACCGCCTCGCTCTGCGCTCCCGAAGACATATCTCAACTATAAAGGGCGCAAATCGGCTCCTCGTAGGAAGGGGTTGCTCCCATCCTCTGCGTCCTCTGTGCCTCAAACGCAAAAAGGGCGGGAAGCTTAGCTTCCCGCCCTTTCCGAACCTGTGCGGTTTACAGAGCCTGGACGTTCTCAGCCTGCCAGCCCTTGGGTCCCTTCACCACGTTGAACTGGACCGCCTGGCCTTCCTGCAGCGACCGGAAGCCGCCGTTGCTCTGGATCGCCGAGTAGTGCACGAACACGTCCTCGCCGTTCGGCCGGCTCAGAAAGCCGAAGCCCTTCGCATCGTTAAACCATTTCACTGTTCCCTGTTCCATTGTCTTTACCTTTTCACTTTGTAATGTATCGCTGAACTCTGATGGTCATGTTGTTTGCGAGTCACGCGATGCAGAACAGGCAAGAACAACCGATCGGATTCATTGATCTTTGTTGAGTTTAGCATGCTTCCGGTTCCCCTGTCGCGCTTCCCGTCGAAAGATTTCGCACCGCCGTCCGAACCGTGAATCGCCCATTTTTTCACCCGCTGGCCCAAACGATAGAAACCGCTGGCCCCGCCATCCGTCGAACCCTCTGGGGCCCCAGCCCGCCCCGTGCGGCAGCTTTCCTCAGCCCCGTATTGTTGCTGCCGGCGTATGTGCCCAGGCCAGCCAGTCGAACCAGATCGAAAGGAAGAATCCAGAAGTGAACCGTACATGGCTCCACCGCAAATGCGGCCTCTCCGGCGCTGTGGCTCTCGCCGCCGCACTTTGTGCCGGCACAGCCGCCGCCCACGCGCAGTCCTCCCGGCACAGCCTCGCCGTGGACCACGGCAAACTCGCCTGGAGCGTCGCCGAAACCCACGGACAATGCGGCTACGACTCCCAAAACTCCTCGCCGCTCACCTATCGCGAGTGGAGCTTCACCAATTTCTCCTTCGTCTCCGGAGGCAAAACCTATCCCCTCGTCGGCGCTGACTACTACTACCAGAGCAGCGGACAAACCGGCTGCCCCAAAGGCCCCACGCCTTCCGTCCTTCGCCTGAGTCTCCCCGCCTCCCGCGGCAACGGCGTCATCGACTTCACCTCCGAGGCCAACGGTGACGGCATGGCCAGGCTGGCTCCCAACGCGTCCTCCCCAGCCAAAGCCGCCGCCAGTCCCACTCCGCAATCGCCCCACTCCGGCTCCGCGGAATAGCCCCGCCCGGCATCCCGCGCTTCGTCTCACCCTCCGCTCGAAGCGCGGCTCCCGGCCCGCAAGCCCTGTTCCGCCGTCCCTCCTGTCGCGTACAGTTTCATTGGCTGGACCATCCTCTCCCGGCCTGTCCGCAACGGAGGAACTCAACCCTTGAAGATCGATCGCCGTGACATCCTCAAAGCCCTTCCCGTCATGGCCGGCGGAGCGCTCGCCTCCAGCCCTCTTCCCGCGCTCGCCGCCACCGCCGCCCACGTCTCCCTCCGCATCGAGCCTTCCGGTCACGACTCGTACCAGCCGCTCCAGCAGCTCATCCTTCGCGGCGCACTCACCGGCACGGTCGAGGTCATCGACGGCGCCGGCCATCCCTACCTCCGCACCCAGGCCCGCGATCCCTTCACCTTCACCATTGGCGGAGCGCTCGGCACCCATCACGCCCGCCTCCTCGCAGCCGATGGAACCACCGCTGCCGCCATCGCCTTCCGCGTCGACTGCTCCACCCAAATCACCGAATCCAGTGGCGAATTCCAGGACCTCCTCGACCAGGTGCGCTGGACCATCATGGACTGGAACCAGGGCGCGCCCGTCAATGTCATCCGCCGCCAGGACCGCGTCTATCAGCTCTTCGTCAACTGGCTCTTCGACCACACCCTCACCATGAAAGGCATGAAGTACTACTGGCCCGACCTGAAGGATGCCGTCGATTTCTTCGCCGAAACCCAGCGCGAAGACGGCATGATCTGGGAAAGCTGCTTCCCCTCCACGCCTCAGGCCAACTACTTCGACTGGAAGTTTGCCCGCGGCGGCTTCGTCCGCCGCTTCGACAACGGATTCCGCCAGCTCCGCCGCGCCCCCGTCGAAAGCCACGTGGAGCAGTACTTCGTGGAAGCCCTCTACGACACCTGGAAGGCTACCGGCGACAGCGAGTGGATGCACGCAAAGCTCGACTGCGCCATCCGCGCCCTCCGCTACGCCACCAGCGACCCTTACCGCTGGTCGCAGAAGTACCAGCTCATGCACCGCGGCTTCACCATCGACACCTGGGACTACGTCTCCGACGACCAGCAGAAAATCGGCGGCTCAGTCTTCGTTGTCTATCCCGGCGAAAGCGAATTCGGCGTCTTCCACGGCGACAACACCAACCTCATCGCCGCATGCCGCCGCCTCGCCGAGATGCTCACCCACGCCGCCCGCACCGCTGAGGCCCGGGAATACGCCACTCTGGCGGATACATTGCAAACCCGCCTCGACCGCCTCTCCTGGAACGGCCATTTCTACACCCACTGGATCGCCGAAAACCCCGACTATCGTCCCGATGTCGGCGTCGATATGTCCACCCAGGTCTCGCTCTCCAACGCCTGGGCGCTCAACCGCGGCATCCCTCCGGAGAAGTGCGCCGCCATCATCCGCACCTATCAGCGCATCCGCCGCGAAATGCCATCCTCCTCGGCCGGCGAGTTCTATGGCATCTATCCTCCCTTTCAGAAGGACTTCACCCAAAACGATCCCGGAGAGGTCTGGGAGTACGTCAACGGCGGCGTCCTTTCCGTCGTCGCCGGGGAACTGGCCCGCGGCGCCTTTGAGAACGGCTTCGAGGAATACGCCACAGACATCCTCCTCCGCGAAAAAGCCGTCGCCGAGCGCTTCCGCGGCTATCTCCCCGTCACCCTGCGCGGTAAAGCCTTCGTCATCCCGCCCCGCACCTTCCAGACCCTCGACATGAGCGCCATCGTCAACGGCTCGCTCGGCGACGGCGCGCCCGGGCTGCCCGGATGGCCCGGCCAGCCGGGGCAGAATGTCAGCGCCATCCCCAAAGGCCGTCAGGAATTCCAGGGCATTTCCTTCGCCGTCATCGATCCGGCGTCCAACAGTCATCGCGCCTGCCTGGTCCTCACCGGCCAGTCCGGCTCCCGGCAAAGCGCCACGCTGCCCGTTCACGCACAGGCAGCCAGCATCTATCTTCTGCACGCCGCCGCCGGCCCTGAGAACACCGTCGGCAAACTGACCATCCACTACACCCAGGGCGCCGCTCACTCCGAGTACGTCGAGATCGGAAAGAATGTCGGCTCTTGGTGGGAGCCGCAGGACACCCGCTACGCCCGCCAGGGTCCTCGTATCAGTGACCGCCTCCGTGTCGCCTGGCAGCACGCGCCCCAGGGCTTCCCCAGCTTCGGCGTCTATGCGGCAGGTTTCAATAATCCTCATCCGGATCGCACCGTGGCCTCGCTCGAATTTGAAGCCGGCGTCGGCAACAGCACCTGGATGGTCCTCGCCGCGACCCTCAGCGATGCTCCCGTCGTCTTCGCTCCCTTCGACGATCTCTCCACCGGCATCCCGGACGGCTGGAGCGCCGCCCTCATTGCCGCTCTGGTCGAAGGCCTCGCCGGTGTTGTGGACAAAGGCGTCGCCTTCAGCCATACCCGAATCGCACCGCGCTGGTCCGCGGCCGGCGTCCACACCGCCGATGTGACCATCCGTTATCCCGCCTCCGCCGGCTACTGCCGGTATCGCTACACCGCGCAGGCTCAACCGGACAAGCTCTCCCTCGACTTCACCGGAAGCGGCCATGAATTCGAACTGGCGCTGCTGCTGCCCGCGGGCCGCCAGCTCCGCTCGGCGAGCATGAACGGAAAACCCCTTCCCGCCGCCACCCGAACCGTCGGCCAGTCCACCTACGCCGTTCTGAACGCCAGCCAGCCCGGCGTCCACCATCTTGAGCTGCAGCTCGCCTGAGACCGCCTCCACGCCTCGTCCCACAAGCCGGTACGCTTTCCCGCTCTCAGACCCGAAAATAGTCTCTATGGAACCCATCACCCTCCGGCAGGCTCCCGCCCGCTGGGACGAGCTCTCCCTCGGCGAAGTCATGCTCCGCCTCGATCCCGGCGAAGGCCGCCTCCACACCACCCGCCACTTCACCGCCTGGGAG
>JAJZJJ010000110.1 GCA_021810175.1 Acidobacteriota bacterium
GCGGTCGAGGAAGGCATCGAGGGCGCGCTGGGCTCGACCGTCCTGGAGCATGGCAGCTCCGTTAATGGCATGGCGAGCCAGATATTGAACCAGGTACAGTGCAGGACCAATGATGCTGAGGGTGACCAGCAGTAATGCGCTACCCGCCGCTGCGGTTCGATTCCGGATCCTGGCGCGCCACCAGAGGTACGGTTTACGCGTAATGATGGCCAGGACCACAGCGCCTGTGATTGCCGAAATGAAGGGGTAAAGAACAAGAGCGCAAATGCAGAGAACTGCCAGAGTGATGAGAAAGAGGGCCACTGTCTTCCATTTCTCTTCCACTTCGGGTTGCGATCCGACTGGGTCCGTCATTGTGGCTCCGTTTCTGCTGCAGCTGCCGGGTCGGATGAGGATGCTGAAGCTTTGCGGCGGCGCAGCCACTTGACCCCTTCCATGATCCAGAGCACGCTACTGGCCATAACCAGGGAATGCAGCCACTGTTCCTGGCTAAGCGGGATAACGCTCAGCGCAGCCTGGGAAAAGGGCAAATTGAGAATGATAAGCTGCAGAACAAAGACACCGATGAGGGTGGCCCACAGCCACCGATTCCGAAAGAGCCCCACAAATGCGCTCTGCAAGGGGGAGCGCGCATTGAGCGTATTGATCAGCTGAAAGAACACCATTGTGGTGAATGCAAGGGTCTGGTGTGACTGGAGAGGGCTTCTCTGGTCCTGGCAGAAGAAAATGCCGAGAGTGCCTATGGCCATCACTGTGGCAACGGTCCCTATGTCCATGATCATGGCCGAATCGACGACCCTCGCTCCGACTGGGAGTGGATCGCGGTGCATAAGGTCGGAAGCCGCCGGATCGATGCCCAAAGCCAGAGCTGGTGCACCGTCCGTAACCAGATTGATCCAGAGGACCTGGACCGCCAGCAGCGGCAACAACAACTCCTCTCCTCTGCCTCTGAGCAGTACGGCGGAGAGGACCACTCCGAAAAAAAGCGTCAGGATTTCGCCGAAATTGGTCGCCAGAAGATAGCGGAGAAATTTGCGTATGTTATCGAAGATGGCCCGCCCCTCCTCGATGGCGGCCACGATGGTGGCGAAGTTGTCGTCGGTCAGCACCAGATCGGCGGCCTCCCTGGCCACATCTGTGCCGGTAATACCCATGGCCACGCCAATGTCGGCAGCTTTGAGTGCGGGCGCGTCATTCACGCCATCGCCGGTCATGGCCACAATCTCGCCATTGTGTTGCAGCGCGCGTACGATGCGGAGCTTATGCCCGGGATCGACGCGGGCAAAAATCGAGACCCGCCGCAGCGCTGCGGTAAGATCATCATCGTTCATGGCTTCCAGATCTGGGCCAGTGAGCACGTCAGCGGATACCCCTATGCCGAGATCGCGAGCAACGGCGCGGGCGGTAGCAGCATGATCCCCGGTGATGAGCAGGGGACGAATGCCGGCGGCCATCGCTTTGGCAACCGCGGCCCGGGCCTCCGGACGGGGCGGATCGATCATGCCCACCAGTCCCAGGAAAGTCAGGTCGCTCTCAAATGAGTCTTCCAATCCTGTGCCGAGCCGGGCATCGGCAGCAAGCGAACGCGCCGCAACGCCCAGAGTCCGCAGAGATTGACCTGCCATTTCGTCAAGCGCGCTGCTGATCTCTCGCCGGCGTTCTTCTGTGAGAGGACGGCTGCGTCCCTCGAACATTTCCCCTGTGCAGCGGCTGAGGATCACATCGGCCGCGCCCTTGGTCAACAGGATCGCGGGCCCGGTCACAGCCGTCAGGCACCCGCCTGTGCAGCCGTGGAGCGTGCTCATGCGTTTGCGTTCGGAAGAAAACGGGATTTCGCCTTCGCGTGGCCATCGGGACTCGAGTTCCGCAAGACCAATGTCCATCGTTGCGGCTGCCACCAGCAGAGCTCCTTCTGTGGGATCGCCCTGAATTGTCCAGCTTCCTTCCTGCTGCTGCAGACTGGCATTGTTGACCAGGGCTGCAGCGAGCAGCGTATCCCGGACCTCCTGGCGAAGAAACGGGTCAAGCTCCTCGCCCGACGGCATCTTCCAGACTGCTTCCGGCCGGTATCCGCTGGCGGAACTCATTGCGCGGCCGGACGCAGTGGCCACAAGCCGCACGGTCATCTCATTCATCGTCAGCGTGCCGGTCTTGTCGGATGCAATGACGGTCGCTTCGCCGAGTGTTTCCACGGCGGCGAGATGGCGAACGATGGCCCCTCGCTTCGCCATTCTCTGCACACCGAGAGCCAGCACTACCGTGGTCACAGCGGCCAGACCTTCCGGCGTTGCGGCGACGGCCAGGGCAACGGCGAACAGAAGAATACGCATGAGCGTCTCGCCATCCCGCGCTCCGTAGAGCAGCAGCAGCGTGCCGATGACAATGACGGCGATACTCAGGACCGCTATCCCCAGGTTCTTTCCCAGGCGGTTCAGCTCCTTTTTCAGGGGAGTCTGGCGTTCTTCTGTTTCCTGAAGCAGCGAAGCGATACGTCCGAATTCCGTATGTGCGCCGGTAGCTGTGACAATTGCACGAGCATGACCCGACACCACGATGGTTCCGGAGTAAACCATATTGTGCCGGTCGGCTGGGACTGCATCCGGGGGAACAGGCTCAAGGCTTTTGGGAACTGGGAGGCTTTCTCCGGTCAGTGCGGATTCCTGTGTGTGAAAGGCCGCGATCCCGAGGAGACGTGCGTCAGCGGCGATTCGATCCCCTTCGTGAAGCACCAGCAAATCTCCCGGCACGAGCACGGAGGCTTCGATGCGCTGTAACTGCCCGTCGCGGATCACCGACGCTTCGGCGGGAGTCATCCGCCGTAACGCGGCGAGGGCGCGGTCGGCTCTCTCCTCCTGCAGAAATCCAAAAGCCGCGTTCAGCAGGAGGATGGCGGCAATTGCCAGAGATTCATAGGGGAGGCCCTGAGCATGCTCCATCCACCAGACCAGCAGGGATACTGCGGTTGCGGCGAGCAGCAGGTAGACCTGCGCATCGCGAAATTGCGCCAGAAAACGCATCCACACCGGGGTGCGCGCTGCGCGGTGGTGCATGTTGTGGCCATATTGGGCAAGGCGGCGGTGAGCTTCAGCTGAGGTAAGCCCTCGGTCACGATCTCCTCCGAAGTATGAGACTGTCTCGGCGGCAGTCCAGGCATGCGACGCCGGATGAGTATCGGACACGACTCCTGTCATGAGGAACCTCCGCTGCCGGGCAGGCCGTCTGCCTACAACAAGGCCTGTCTGCCAGCATCAGTTAAGCGCAGGCCTAACCATTCTCCAAGTGACTCCAGTAATGCTAAGAACAGAGCCACCTGGCTCACAGGCTGGGCTCCATCCAGTTCCATGCCCTGAGCCTCGCCTGGAAAATGTCGAAATACTTGTACGTCCTCCGCCTTTTCCGGCCGCACCGATCAAACAGCCCCAACTGTTCGACGACCTTGCCGCAGATGGAGCCCTCAACCCGATTTGATCGAACGCAACGGTGGTATCTGCAAATCGGAGAATGAGTATCTTTGAAGTCCTCGTCACACGGCTCGGTATCGACGCCGCTGGGGACGAGCGTTGTACATCGGGTCATTGTTGCGGCACGATGCCCCGTCATTACACTGCGGCCGCCGGATAGGGGAAAGTGACCCTACCGAACAGCGGAGGAGAGGAACGGTCTCACGATCGGGAAGAGCTTGCCGTGCTGGGTGATACTCGTTAGCGAAGTGGCGCCCGCGCAGCCGATTTACGGTCTTACGTGTCCATTTATGGCCTCGCCATTGGGATTGTGACTGCGAAGATTGCCCCGCTGGTAAGAATCACGAGCGGTCCGGCCGGGAGCCCTGTCCATGTCGCAATGAGGATACCGACGACTGCCGAGACGATGCCGAATACCGATGCAGTAAGGCCGTACTGGCCCAGCGTTCGGCTCAGGTTTCTTGCCGCTGCAGCCGGAACCGCAACCAACGCAGCGGTCATGAGCCCGCCTACCAGATAAACCCCCAAAGCCACGATGATGGCGATTGCCGAAAGATAGATCAGATTGTAGAGCTTTACGTTGATCCCTTCGGCCTTGCTTAACTCCTCGTGGATACTAATCAGCACGATCTCCGGATAGCAATGCCTGATGGTGAGGAAGACCACGGCGCTGAGAAGAACCGCGGCGACCGTGTCCCTGAGACCGACCGTCGCGATGTCCCCGATCAGGGCAGCCTCAGCTTTGTTGATCGGCAAAAAGAGAAAGGCAGCAGCAACTCCCACGGCGAAGACGATAGCTGTCAGAGCTTCCATCTGGAGTTTGGTTTTGATTTCAAGTAGCCAAATCAGAATGATGCCGGCTACGACAAATGGAAAGGCGCCGAGCGAGATGCTGAATCCATAGACAATTGCCAGCGCCGCTCCCGGCAGCGCAAGGTGGCCCAGCGGCCCGGCCACCACTGCCATCTTCTTCGACAACATCAGAGTGCCCAGGTACGCTGCAGAGCCGGCGATAAAGGCCCCGCTGGTCAGGCTGAAAATGAGTTGGTGCGCCATCGTTCCAATCCCCTCAATGGCTGTGGAACTTGATCTCGGCTCCGTACATGTCCCTCAGGACCGCAGGCGTCAATACTTCTCTGGGAGCGCCGTAGCAGAGGTGCCCATGCCTGGACAGGCAGAGGACGTGTGTCGAGTGTGCGAAAACGATATTCAGGTCGTGCGTGATATTGAAAATCGTGAGCCTGCTCTTCTGCCAGATGGAACCCAACAGTGAATAGATCGTTTCACCGCCCCCGACGTCCACCGCGGTTGTGGGTTCGTCAAGGAACAGTACGTTAGGGCCTGAAGCCAGAACCCAGGCAACGAGCATTCGCTGGAACTCTCCGCCGGAAAGGTGACCGGCCCTTTTTCTCAATACAGGATGATCGAGCCCCACCATAGAAAGCTGCGTGGCGGCGTCTTCGGGCCGTATCTTCTTGAGAGCGAAAAAATCTTTGACCGTCAGGGGAATGTCTCTTACCGACATCTGATTGAATCCCTGCGGCAGGTAACCGATTCTGGGATTGTTGTGCCAGGTTACCTCGCCACTATAGGGCAGAAGGCCTGCCAGAGCTTTGACGAGAACGGTCTTCCCGGACCCATTAGGCCCCAATATGGTCAGGAACTCTCCCTCAGCGACGTTGAAGCTCAGATCACGCAGGATCGGAGATCCGTCCAGGGTGACCGTGAGATTCCTCACCTCCAATAGAATCTGGCCCGCGGATCCGGAAGACGCCAGCATCGCGATCGCCATCCTTTCATCGGCGAGCACTCCAGGGAACGTGCCGGACAACGGGGGTTCCGCCGCCGGCAGGAGAGAACGGGCATGGGAGGAAAAAGGAAGAAGAGCGCGTCCCAATCCGTGGCCCGCCAGCCCCCTGATTGGCTCCATCGTCTCGCTTTTGCGAAGTGCGGTCAATTGCGGGAGCAACTGACGCTCCCGATTCGCCGCATCGCTGGAACGAAGGGCGCTCGGGCTCCCATAATCCGGCCCGGAACCTAATTGAGCCTGGCCGCGAAGGGGCTCGTATTTCTCACATTCGCTGTGGACGCAGCAAGAAAGGCGGCGTTTTGTTCATGGCGACAAATGAGACCATCACGATCAGGCCATTGCGCGAAAGCGAATGAGGCGAGGTGGCGCGCATTGTGCGGTTAGCTTTTGGAGCCTTTCTCGGGCGGCCCAATCCTATTGCAGTTTAGGGGAGATAGAGATGTTATCGCCCGCGATGGCGGGCTCGCAAAACAAAAGCGTTCGGATATTTTTTCGCGCCGGTTTTAGCGTCCCATTCCGCCGCGGAGCCGCGGGCGCAGAGAGCAGCGCGGAGCACAGTTCCGGTCCGTTTACCGGGGTGCCAGGTTGCCGGAGGGGGGCTGCGGGGTCCTACACTGGAGTCTATGCCGAAGTCGCGTGAATCTGTGTATGGGAAGGGGCATCTGCACCTGGTGACGTGCGGGTGCTTCAGGAAGCTGCCGAAGCTGGGAGAAGAGAAGCATCGGGACGTGTTTGTGCGGCTGGTGGAAGAGGTGCGGGTGAAGTTCCGCTTCGCGGTGGTGGGGTATGTGGTGATGCCGGATCATTTTCGCCTGCTGATGCGGGAGCCGGAGATTGATACGGCGGCGAATGCGGTGGAGATGATCCAGGCGCGGTACCGGAGGAGGTACAACAGCTCCGCGCGGCTGGACGAGCAGGTGTGGGAGAGCCGGTGGGCAGACGCGCATGTTTTGGGGGCGGAGGCGGTGGCATCCAGCCTGGCGGGGATGCATGCCGAGCCGGTAAAGGCCGGGCTGGCCGCGAGCGCCGAGGAGTGGGCGTGGAGCAGCGCGAGGGCTTATGAGGGGCTGCCGGAAGGGGTGGTGACGGTGGAGCGGGTCGGGGGAGCCTGAAGGCTGAAGCCGGAAGCTGGTAACTGGTGCTAACCGGGGAAATTGAGGAAATCCGGGGACATCCTTCATAAGTAAAAGTCAACGGGAGACGGAGTTCTCCCTCCGCTTTGAGAGCTGAGTTTCCGAAGCGGCGAGGGTTCGACAGGATTGGCGAACTGCCAGCGATCCTTTGCAGCGGCCAGGGCAGCAGCCCGGCCAAACATCGATTTGCGGCAACCGGTTCCGGTCCGCGAAGCGGCTCGCATAGATTACGAGGATCAGGAGCGAACAGGCGAGGCAGGCGATGATCAGGAAGGCAACTCTGATCGCGCCCCAATTGTGAGGTAACGGGGTTCGGCTACCAAGCCACCCGCGGGTAATCGATGCACATCCAGGCATAGTTCCGTAGGGCCAGGAAACATCCGTTATGGACCCTGCCATCCATCGCGGTTCCCTTCGCCGGAGTTCCCTGGCCTCTGCTCAAATGCGCTCCCGGCTGGCTCCGGGTGTCGACCTGCAAAGACGGCATCCGCAACGATGGTCCGGGACAATTCGTTTCTCGAACCCTGCGACTCAGCTCAAATATCAACTGCCAATTTGCCCATACCGAACGGTTTCGTGACGCCGATGGGGGGAACCTTGGGAACACTTTGGGCACAACTTGGGCACAAATTTCGCCGGGAAAGCTGCGGGCCCGCTCTAGGTTGTGATTTGGAAGGAGCTTAGGTATGGTGCCGGGAGTGGGGGCGGTCCTCCACGAACCGCGATTTGAGCGGTTCGGCCGGCGGAGCAGACCATGCTGCTGGCAGGCGTCGTTCCCAGGGGCCCTGCCACGCAGTATCGTCTGGGTCGATCTCTGAATGCCCGCGTGGTCAGCGGAAGTGGAGGATGAGGCCGGCGGAAAGGCGGAGGTTGTTCTGGACATCGGTGGTGGAGTTGGGGAGCTGGGTGCGGACCCAGTCGGCTTCGAAGAGGCGCAGGCCGAGACGCGGAGAGATGCGTCTGGTGACGCCGCCGCCGGTCACGGTGGCGAAGTTGTCGTCGCTGGTGGTGGTGCCGCGCGACGCCGGGAAAAGCGAATTGAATCCGAAGCCTTCGCCCAGCAGGCCCTGTCCGTAGAACCTGAGGCGGCGGCGCGACCAGGTGTAGCGCGGGCCGAAGGTCACGGTCAGCAGATCGAGGCCAACGCCGGTTGAGCCCATGTTGCCGGTGTGCGTGCCGGCGATATCGGCCACGATGCCGAGTCCGCGCCAGATCTGGTTGTGCAGCTGGAGGCCCGCGCCATTCATCCAGAAGCCGCTGCCGCCGACGGTATTGGCCGCCATGCCATTCCAGGTGAAGGCGAGGGTCAGCGGAACACGAGGGTGCGATTTGGCCGCCTGCGCGGCCAGGTTGGTCGTGATGGCGAAGAACGCTCCCAGAAGGACCACCGTGCCGATTCGTGCGCGCATTGCTGGTCTCCTTCTCACTTATTCCACATCCACGGTAACTACGGCCGTGCGCTGCAGGCTCCCGGCTGTTGCAGTCATTGTTACCGTATAACTCTTCTGCGG
>JAJZJJ010000111.1:0-2402 GCA_021810175.1 Acidobacteriota bacterium
TGCGAGGCGTAATCGGCGATGGGCAGGCCATAGCGCTCGTGCAGGGAGGTGTGCCTCTGCTCCATTTCGAGGCCGATAGCGAAGGAGGCGCGATGGTAGCGGAAGACGACGTTGGTCTTGCGGCGGACCCACTCGGGGTTGTCGGGGGTGGTGCCGGGCATGGCGGCGTAGAAGAGCGGCTGGGCGGGACGGCGGATGTCGATGACGATGCCGAGGGACTGGCGGAGAGCGGCATCGTGGAGGCGGGAGCCGAGACGCCATGCGGTTTGCTCGTCGAAGGCGGCGAACTGGAGCTGCTGTTCCTGGAGGGCGATACGGGCGAGGTCGTCGGCGATGGCCATAACGCACTCAGGGTAGCAGGAGGGGGAGGGATTGAGGACGAAGGCGGGCGGGATTTTCGGCCGGCAGTTACCGGAGAGGCTCCGGACTTGGGTGGGGAGAGTGCCGGCGGGTTCGGAGATTCTATGACGCGGCGGCTCGGCGGCGCTATTTGCCGATGACGGCTTCACGTCCGTGCATCGGGGCCTTCTCGCTGAGGAAGCCCTGGACGACGGGGGCGATGCGGGCGGCGCAGTATTCGGCGGCGAGATGGCCGCAGCCGTCGAAGATTTCCAGCTCCGACTGGGGCACCTCGGCGTGCATTCTTTCGGCAACGGAGACGGGGATGAGGTAGTCCTGTTTTCCCCAGACGATCAGCATGGGCATACGGAGCGCCGTCAGTTTGCCGTCGAGGAGGGCGTTGCCGGTGAGCATGGAGTTCATGCTGCGTCTGACCACCCAGCCATGGCGGCGGACATGGCGGAAGATGGCCCGCTGAACGAATCCGGGGACGTGGCGGGGCAGATTGGGCGAGAGGAGCGCGTCGAGCTGGTGGAGCTTGCGCGGGGTATTCGGCTCGAAGAGGTCGGGATTCCATTTCAGATTCCAGCGCAGGCCGGCGCTGTCGAAGACGATGAGGCGGCGGATGCGGCTGGGCTGCTGGAGCGCGATTTCGAGGGCGATCCAGCCGCCCATGGACCAGCCGGCGAGGTCGGTCTTTTGCAGGCCGAGGCGGTCCATGAAGGCTTCGACGGCGGCGGTTTCCTCGGAGATGGAGTACTGCGCGCCGCGCGGGGCGGCGGAGCGGCCGTAGCCGGGCAGATCGAGGGCGTAGATGCGGTGGTTCCTGACCAGCCGGGGCATGAGGTGGGACCAGTCCTCGGCGCGGCCGCCGAGGCCGTGGACGAGGACGAGCGGGTCTCCGGAGCCGCCCTCGTAGTAGCGGATGCGGACATTCTGGTGGCCGGCGAAGGGGATTTCCATGGATTTGCTGTGGATGCCGTCGCCCCAGAGGCGCATCTGGGTGACCATGACCATGAGGGTGATGGGGTGCAGCAGGCCGAAGGCGATCAGCGCCAGCAGCAGCGGCACCACGGTGGCCATAGACCAGGCGGCGATGCGCCAGGCGCGCGGGTGTCTTTTGCGCGGCGGAGCTGCGATGGTGGGCGTCTCCCGCATATCCCTCTGGTGGTTAGACTGCGCCGGTGCGGAGTGAGAGGTTTCGGACATGAGGACTGGCAGCTCCAGGGTCAGGCAGTACGGGCCATCTTCCAGGCTTGATGGATGACTTCAATCGTGAGGGGCGAGAGGCCGGCGAGATCGCCGGGGCCGGCCCAGCGGGCTTCTTCGGCATCGGAGGCGCAGACGACCGGGCGGGAGAGGTCGGCGGCGGCGGTGAGGCGGCAGAGGAAATCCACCAGGACGTAGTGGTACTGGACGCGGCCGTGCGGATCGCGGGCGATGCGGTCGAAGGCCTTTACGACCTCGACTGGCTCGATGGTGAGGCCGGTTTCTTCGAAGACTTCGCGGCGGATGGCCTCTTCGAGGGTCTCGCCCAGCTCGACGGCGCCGCCGGGCAGGGACCACTCGCCTTTGAGCGGCTGCTTTCCGCGGCGGATGAGGAGCACGCGGCTGGGTTCGCCGGCTGGGTTTTCCGGTACGATGACGGCGCCGACGCCGGCAATGGGGGCATCGGGGTACTCGCGCCTCACAGCTTGAGCGGCTTTCCGTATTCGCCGTCGAAGACGGTGTGGGCCATGGAGAAGCGGCCGCCGTTGAACTTGTCCGGGCCGCGCAGGTGGCCGATGCCGAGCAGAGCGACGACTTCGTAGCTGAGGGGCAGGCGGAGGACTTCGCAGATTTTCTCGGGTTCGTAGCCTTCCATGGGGGCGGTATCGTAGCCCATGACTTCGGCCATCCACATCATGCTGGTGAGGGCGATCATGACATGACGATTGAGCCAGGCGACGAGGTTGGGATGATTGCCGAGATATTCGGGGATGCTGACTTTGGCCTGCTCGGCGTAGCTTTCCATCATGCCGTGCTCGCGGCCCATGCGGATCATCTCTTTCCACGTCTGGCGT
>JAJZJJ010000111.1:2412-7908 GCA_021810175.1 Acidobacteriota bacterium
CGGATCATCTCGTCCATGTCGGCGCGCCAGCCGTCCTTATCGCCGCAGGCGACGATAACGGCGGAAGCCTCCTCGACTTTGGCCTGATTGAAGGCGGCGGTGCGGAGACGGCGGCGCTGTTCGGGAGAGCGCACGACGATAAATCGCCAGGGCTGGAGGTTGTAACCGCTGGGAGCGCGCAGTCCGGCCTCAAGAATTTTTTTCAGATCCGCGTCCGGGATTGGGGTCCCGTCAAAGCTGGGCGTCGCCCGCCGCTCGTCCATCGCTTCGCTCAGTTTTTTTTCTGTTCGTCCGGCCATACCGAAGGTCTCTTGCCTGCTTCCGTTCATTATCGGTGGAACTGCCTGATGCGTGATGGGTGGCGTCACTTCGCTGACTGGGAGGGAACACCTTCGTTTTCAATCTGATCGATGGGAAGCTCCAGGGCGAACGGATTCTGGTTGCCGGGCGTGGCGACATGCACCCAAAGCCCGTGGAAGGCGGTTTTCAGTCCGGGATGGGTGGCCAGCAGAGCACGCATGACGGTCACTACCTGCTTGCGGGCCAGGACCGGATCCTGGATCGCCTGACCCTGATATGTGACCACGAGATCGAGGTTGCCGGAAAGGTGACCGACGTACATATTGGTAATCACGAAGGTCTGGCCGTTGTAGGTGAGCTGCATGGGCTGCGCCCCGGGAAGATTGGCGGGGCGAACCTTTGCCGCCTCGCGGTCGAGCCGCTGGAGGTTGGGGCTGGAGATGAAATTAACGGGGACGAGCAGATATTTGGCGGTCTCGTAATAGAACCAGGCGGTGAAGGGATCGTTCTTCTTTGCGTAAGCGCGGGCCTGCTTCCAGAACCAGACACCATCGCGGCCGGCCAGGGTCATGGGGCGGGCGAAGAAGCCGGCGAGCTTCCAGTCAGGAGAAGCGGCGCCTTTCGGGGCCATATTCTGCAGGACCATGGAGACCTGCTGGGGGTTCTTCACGCCGGTGGCATGGGTGATGGCCAGGGCATAGGAGCCGGGCGGCAGCGAAGGGATGGTGATGGTGACCAGCAGGTTCGAGTTGTTGATGCCGCAGAAGAAATCGGCCTCGGTGGGCTGGGTGAGGTCGGTGGCGTCCAGCAGGTAGAGGTTGTCCACCGTGAGGGTGGCGTTCGAGAGGTCGGGCTGGAGGTTCTGCACGGAATCCGCGATGCCCTGAAAATGGCCCGCGAGCATGGGAATGGCCTGCGACTGCATGGCGGAGGCGTTACCCTCCTTGGCATCGACGGCGAGCATGAAGGCCGCCTGACGGAGCTGACGGCGCTGGGCAGCATTCATCTGCGACTGGGTGGTGCAGGAAACGGCAAAGGCCGGGAGGCTGAAGACGGCCACCAGCACGGCAACCAGAAATCTCACCCATCCGGTTCCAGGAGAAAGGCGCATCGAAGGTATCCCTTTCGGCGGCTGTCAGCAAATCGTTTCACTCCGGGATGAGCGAAAACGAATCACTGCTAGTCTAGTACACAGAAAGAGGGAGAAGCTTCTCTCTCTGCTCCAATGACTTCGATGCGGTTCATCTCCATTAGCCACCGGCGGGCGCGATTGTTTTCTTTGTGGATTTGCGCCCTGGCCGTGTGCGGCACGTGCGCGGCGCAGGTGGCTGTGAGCGGTCAGCATCCGCCGGCAGGCTCAAATACCGGGAAAGCGGCGGCAGCCGGGGCAAAACCGGCGGCGAAGGCGGGAAGAGCGGGGCAGTCCGGAGCGGCGGGAGCGGCGGGGGCAGCGAATGCAAAGGCGCCCCAGGCGGCGGCCGGGCAAACGGCGGCAGCGCCTGTTTCCCTGCTGAGCCAGCCGGCGAAACCGGCCAAAGTAACGTTTGCGGGAGGCAAGCTGGCGGTGGAGGCGGACAACTCCAGCCTGTCGAGCATTCTGCGGACCATCTCTTCGGACACCGGCATGGACATTCAGGGGCTCTCGCTGGACCAGCGAGTCTTTGGCGCGTATGGGCCGGGGAATCCGCGCGAGGTGCTGACGTCGCTGCTGGAAGGCACGGGGTATAACGTGCTGATGATCGGCATGTCGCATAACGGGACGCCGAAACAGCTGGTGCTGACGATTCGCGGCAACGCGCCGCCGTCGCCGCCGATGAAGGACGAAGCGCCCCAGGGGCCGGTGTATCCGTACCCGAACCCGTACCCGAACCAGTATCGGGTGCAGCAGCCTCACCCGGCGCCGCCGCCGGGGCCACCGGGAAAGCCGGGCGCGCCGGGGCCGGTAAAGACTCCGCAGCAGATTCTGCAGGAGCTGGAGAAGTTGCGGCAGCAGCAGCAAAAGCAGCAGGGGTAGCGGGAAGGGATCCAATGCCACTTTTGGGGAGTGGCCCGCGCGCGGCAGGAAGGTTATCTTTCAGATAATCCCTCTTCAGTAAAGGTTCGCCATGCGGGTCCCTCGATTTTCGGCTCTGACGGCCGGTTTGCTTCTCCTGCTGGCCGCCGGATGCGGCGTTCAGACTCCTCCCCTGCAGACTGGAACTCCGCTCTCGGGAAACTGGTCATTCCAGGCGCAAAGCAAGGCACAAAACCAGCCGCTGACGCTGAACCTGGGCTTCACCCAGGGCTCGTACGAGACGGTGAGCGCGGTGGCGCGGCTGAACGGGGCATCGTGCGTGAGCCCGGCCACGAACATTCTGCTGACGGGTTCCGTGAGCGGCAACAATGCGCTGACGCTGGTTTCGCAGCCGTTCGGCGGGACGACGCTGGTGCTGCAGGGCGAGGTGGCGGCGACCGGCAACGCGATTGGCGGAGCGACGTGGAGCTTCAAGGGCGGCAGTTGCGGGTCGCTGGGGCAGATGAATGTCGCGGCCACGGATTACAGCCAGATTTCGGGGCTATATTCGGGCAATTTCATGGATAATTCGGGGAACTCGCTGCCGGTTTCGGCGACGCTGCTGCAGACGACGCAGCCCAACGCGAATGGGCAGTTCACGCTGTCGGGAACGGCGACTTTTCCGTCCAATACCTGCTTCGTCCAGCAGCCCACTCTGACGAGCTCGGTGGTGACCGGCGACGCTTTGTCCATGACCTACACGGATTCTTCGAGCGGCACGGTGCTGACAGCGGCGGGCACCTTCAACAGCACGGCGACGCAGCTGACCATCTCCCACTGGAGCATTGCGGGGGGCAACTGCGATGGCGATTCCGGCACGGGAGTGCTGACGGAAGGCGCGCAATAGGGGTGTGGGGCGAACGCGGAGAACAGGACCACGGACTGCAGAACAGGAAGGTTACTTCTCTGGTTCGCCGGAGGGACGGGGCCAGCGGGCCTCGATGGTGGTGGAAATGCCGCCGCGGGGGCGGAAGTCGCCTTTGACGACGGCCCAGACGGGGTTACAGGCCTTCACGACGTCCTCCAGTATCTGGTTGACGACGTTCTCCTGAAAGATGCCGAGGTTGCGGTAGCAGAAGAGGTACTCTTTCCAGGATTTCAGCTCGAGGCAGCGTTCGCGGGGCATGTAGCGGAGGATGATCACGCCGAAATCGGGCAGTCCGGTTTTGGGGCAGACCGAAGTGAACTCCGGATCGTCGATGAGAATCTCGTATCCGGGAAACTGATTGGGCCAGGTTTCGATGGCGGGGAAGTGAAAATCGAGGCCAGCCTTCGCGTGATCGTCAGTGTAGCGCGGGGAAGAAGACATGCTGCCATTTTACCGGGGGCGGATTTCGGCCTTCCCGGCGCATCCTGGCACGGTGGTCATCCGGGGCCAAATCGCGGATTTTTCGCAGCCTCAAGGCGCGCGGACGACTCTTATATACTGCAAACGGTCCCATTGATGACAGCGAGACAGGCAAAGTCCAAAACGGCGCGCAATTGGCTCATTGGGGTGGTGGCGCTGGTTGCGCTCTTCTATCTGATCCACTGGCTGACGCGAAGCAAGCTGCCCATTCGGGTGGCGCAGGCGAAAATCGGCGATCTGAGGACGCCGCTTTCCACGAACGGCAAGGTGGAGCCGGAGAGGAACTATGAGGCGCATGCTCCGTTTCCCGGGGTGGTGCGGCAGGTTTACGTGCACGAGGGCGAGAAGGTTCCAGCGGGCAAGCTGCTGCTGCGCATGGACGACTCCGCGGCGAAGGCGCAGGTAGCCAACGCGCTGGCGGCGCTGCGGGGAGCCGAGGCGAATTATCAGGCGGCGCTGCATGGAGGCACGCCGGCGGACCGCATCACGCTGGAGAGCAATCTGCAGAAGGCGATTCTGGCGCGGAAGCAGGCGCAACAGGATCTGAAGGCGCTGCAGTCGCTGGAGAAGAACGGCGCGGCGTCGCCGAGCGAAGTAGCCTCGGCGCAGAACCAGCTGGAAGCGGACAACAATACCATTCAGTCCCTGCAGCAGCGGCAGCAGAACCGGTATGCGGCTCCGCAGATCGCTCATGCGCAGGCGGCGCTGAACGACGCCCAGGCAGCCTACGCCGCGGCCGAGTCTTCGCTGCGGCAGGCGATTGTGCGGGCGCCCTTTGCGGGGACGGTTTACTCGCTGCCGGTATCGGCTACGAATTATGTTCAGCAGGGAGACCGGCTGCTGTCGCTGGCGAACCTGTCACATCTGCGGGTGGTGGCGTACTTCGACGAGCCGCAGGTGGGCAAGCTGAAGCTGGGACAATCGGCGACGGTGGTGTGGGACGCGCACCCGAATCACTCCTATAAGGGCCAGATCATCCGGCTTCCCTCGACGATCATTACTTATGGAACGCGCAATGTGGGTGCGGCGCTGGTTTCCATCGAGAACCCCAACGGCGAACTGCTGCCCGATACGAATGTTCGTGTAACCGTGATCACCGCGAGTGAATCCAATGTGCTGGTGATTCCCCGCGATGCGCTCCACATCGAACAGGGAAAAACCTATGTCTATCGTGTCTCGGGAGGCGCTTTGCATCACACCCCGGTCACGATCGGCAATCTGAATCTGGTTGAAGTCCACATCGTGAGCGGTTTGAAGCCTGGAGACGTGGTCGCCACGGGCACCACGAACGGCCAGCCGCTTGGCGACGGACAGCCCGTTCGCATTGTGAGGTAGGGTTCGCGGGTTGTGGCAGGGGGTCGTGTTGCAGAGGTTGTTGTTTTTCGTTTTTGGATTTCTTTTTCTTTCTTCCGGTAGTCTGTGGGCCAGCACGTCAACGGTTGTTCATCCCATCGTGCAGGAGCTGAACGAGGGCCGCGCGGACGCGGCGCTGCAGCACCTGGACGCGGTGCTGGCGGGGAATCCGGGAGATGCGCGGGCGCTGAATCTGCGCTGCCGCGTGTATTACGAGGAAGAGCAGTGGGACCGGGCGATCTCGGACTGCGAAGCGGCGGTACGGGCCGACGGCGGTAACAGCGACTACCACCTGTGGCTGGGCCGCGCCTACGGGCAAAAGGCGTCGAGGGTATCGCTGATGAAGGCCTACACGCTGGCGCGGAAGGTGGGGGCGGAGTTCCAGCGGGCGGTGCAGATGGATCCGCGGAACGTGCAGGCGCTGGAGGCGCTGGGGGAGTTC
>JAJZJJ010000112.1 GCA_021810175.1 Acidobacteriota bacterium
CAGCTTCGCCTGCCGCTTTTCCGCGTCCAGGCCTAGGACCTGCGCCCGCACCGTCTGTCCCACCTTCAGCACGTCCTGCGGATGATGCAGATGCCGCTCGGCCGTGATCTCGCTGATGTGCACCAGCCCTTCCACGCCATCCGTCATCTGCACGAAGGCGCCGAACTTCGCCAGCCGCGTCACCGGGCCCTCGACGACCGACCCAACCGGGAAGCGCTGCACCGCTTCCTTCCACGGATCGCCCAGCGCCTGCTTCAGCCCCAGCGACAAGCGCTTCTCCGCCGGATTCACTGACAACACCACCGCGTCCACCGTGTCGCCGATCTTCAGAATGTCGCTCGGCTTGCGCACCTTCTTCACCCACGACATCTCTGAAACGTGGATGAGCCCCTCAATGCCCGGCTCGACCTCGACGAACGCGCCAAAGTCCATCAGCTTGCGAACCACGCCCGTCACCCGCTCGCCGGCCTTGTATTTGTCCGCCGCGGCCTCCCATGGCTGGGCCTGCAGCTGCTTCAGGCCCAGCGAAATGCGCCGCGTCTCGGGATCGATCTTCAGCACCTTCACCTGAAGCTCCTGTCCCACGGAGAGCTGTTCCTCCGGCGACTCCACGCGGCTCCAGGAGAGATCGCTCACATGCAGCAGCCCGTCGATGCCGCCGATATCCACAAACGCGCCATAGGAAGCGAGGCTCCGGACCTTCCCGCTGAGCACGTCGCCTTCTCTGATCGAGGCAAACTGGCTGGCCTGTTCGGCGAGCGCCTGCTCCTCCAGCACCGCGCGCCGGTCGACGACCACGTCTTCTTCGGCGGCGTCCAGCTTGATGATGCGGCAGGTGATGCTCTGCCCAACGAGGTCGCCGATCTCGCTGGCCTCGCGCGCACCGCTGCGGGAAACCGGCATGAACGCGCGCACTCCCACATCCACGCTGAAGCCGCCCTTCACAGCCGCCGTCACCGTGCCCGCAATGGCGGTCTTCTCCGCGAAGGCGCGCTCCAGCGACGCCCAGTCCGTCGGCTGCGCCACTTTAAACCGCGACAGCTCGTAGTAGCCTTCTTCGTTGCGGCCACGAACCGAAACAGGGAAGCGCTCGCCAGGCTGAACGCCCTCGGCGTTGTCGCTGAAGGCCGTGCGCGGCAGCACGCCTTCCACCTTGAATCCGATGTCGAGAAAGACCGACTCGGCGGAGAGCGACACAACCGTGCCTTCCAGTTGCTGCGGACCCTGCTCGGATCGATGGCTGCGCTCGAACTCCGACAGCAAATCGCCAAAGGATTCGGCGGGTTCGGCGGCGGGCTCCTGAATTTCCTGGACGGGTTCAGCGGAAGGGGCGATGTTCTCGTTATCCATAAGACCTGAATTCATTCTGGCACGGGTGCGCTCTCCATGGCGGCGAGGAAATTCTCTGGCCCCCTTCGCGGGGCGCGGGGTAGACTTGCCCTGCTCAATTCAATCGGAGATTCCGCTCGTGGTTCGTTTTGTACGCTCGTTCGCTTTGCTCCTGGCCCTCTCCTTCGTGGCTGCTGTCGGTATGGTTCATGCCGCCCGCACCGGTACTGCCCGAGTCCTAACGGCAAAGGCCCCGCTCTATTTTGAGCCGAATCAGGGACAGGCCCCCGCCGGCATTCGCTATGTCCTGCGCGGCGGAAGGGTCCAGGCGCAGCTCAGTCCTCGCGACGTCGCCCTGGCGCTGCCTGGCCCGAAAGAACGCTTTTCCATTCTGCACATCCGCTTTTCCGGCGCGAATCCCCAACCGTCGCTGACCGCTCTGCATCGGCTCCCCGGGCACAGCAATTATCTGATCGGCAACAACCGTTCCCACTGGCTGCGCAACCTGCCTAACTACGCACAGGTCCGCTATCGGGCTATCTATCCCGGGATCAGCGTGCTCTTCTACGGCCACGGCCGTCGGCTCGAACACGATTTTGAGATCGCCCCCGGAGCCGATCCTTCCCAAATCGCCCTCCGCCTGACCGGCGCTCGCCAGGTCGATCTCTCGCCCGACGGAAGCGTCCGCATTCATCTGCCTGGCGGCGTTCTCTATCTGGAAAAACCCATCGCGTACCAGCCAGGCTCCACGGGCCGCAAACCGGTCGCCGCCAGCTTCGTCCTGGCAAAGAACGGAACCGTGCGCTTCCACGTCGGACCCTACAATCGCACCCGCGAACTGGTCATCGATCCGGTGCTGGTCTACTCCACCTATCTGGATAGCCTGCCGTCCTATCCCGCGGCCGTCGCCACGGATGCGGCGGGCGATACTTATGTCATCGGGATTGAAGATATTTGCCCCTTTCCCACCACGCCGGGTGCACTCCAGACGGTATGTTCGAACAGCGACAGCGATGTTTATGTCACCAAACTCAACGCCGCGGGAACCGCGCAAATTTACTCCACCCTCCTCGGAGGAACCCTCAGCGTCGGAGAAAACGGCAGCCAGAGCAATCCCGAGAACATTTCGGTAGATTCCGCAGGTGACGCCATCGTGAGCGGCTCCACCGATGCGACGAACTTCCCGGTCAGAAACCCATTCGTCCCGTATCCAGGCAATGGCGGCGGGTTTGTCACGTCGCTGACCCCCGACGGCGCTGGACTCAACTATTCGGCCGTAATTCCCTCCAACGATCCGATCTATACGACCGCGGATGCGGCCGGCGACGCCTATATCACCGGAGATGAGGCGACCGGTTACCCCGCGACTGGTGGCGCGCTGAACACTTCCGGCGGAGAAATCTTCGTTTCGAAAATCACGCCCGCCGGGAAGCTGGTCTATAACGCGGTGATCGACAACGCCGGCGCCTATGGTGGTGCGGGACCTACTGGCGCGGAGGCGATTGCCGTGGACAGCGCGGGAGACGCCTATATCACCGGCTCGACCGGCACGGGCATGGCCACCACCGCCGGTGCCTATCTCCCCACCGTGCCCAGTGACTCCACAGCCTACATCTTCGTGTCAAAGATCAGTCCCGATGGCTCACAGCTGCTGGCATCCACCTATCTTGCGCAGGGCAATGCCGTGGCGATTGCGCTGGACAAAGACGGAAATGCCTGGATCGTGGGAACGCCAGGGGATAACTTACCTCCAGTGACTGGCTTCCCGCTGACCGCCAACGCCTACAACACGGACAGCAACGGAGCGAAGGGCTTCTTCAGCGAGCTGAGCGCCGACGGCACAAAGCTTCTCTACTCCTCATTCACGCCCACCAACCTGGTTAATCCGGGCGGGCAGGGTGCTTTCGAAACCAGCACTCAGGCCAGCGACATAGCAATCGATGCGGCCGGCAATGTCTGGCTGGCGGGCCAAACCAACGATTTCGTCTACCCACTGGCGGACCCGCTGGAGACGTTCGCGCAAAGCGGCGTCGTCACCGAGTTCGACCCGACCGGGACAAAGGTGCAGTTTTCAACGCTCTTTGGGCATTCGGTGGTGGGAATTGCTATGGATCCGGTCGGCAAGGCGCATATCACCGGCTGGACCAGGGGAGACCTCTATACCAGCCCCAATAGCTTTTTGCCCGGGATGCAATATGCCAATGCCAGCTACGGGGGCCAATACAGCTTCGCCGCCGTCATCAATCCTGGTGTCGCGGCCCCGGCCGTCTGCCTGAATACGCCCAGCGGGGTGAGTGAGGATTTCTACCAGACACTGCAGCCCACGCCCCTGAAAATCACCAACTGCGGCAACGCGCCTCTCACCTTCCAGTCCATCAAAACTTCAGAACCGGCTTTCTCTCTCAGCTCGAACTCCTGCACCGGCACACTGGCGGCAGGGGCCTCGTGTTCGCTCATTCTGAACTTCGATAACACCGGAGGTCCGAGCTGCAACGCGACGCTCGTCATCCAGTCCAACGCGTCGCTTCCCACGCTCGTCCCGCTCACGCTGAGTACAGCCACGGCCTGCGTGGCGGCGGCCTCCGCGGCGAGTCTTTCCACCAATGCACTCAGCTTCCCAAGCCAGGCGGTCGCGACTACGAGCGCTCCGCAAACGGTCACGCTCACCAATCCCGGCTCCCTCCCGTTGCAGATCAATTCCATCTTCAGCAATTCCTCGGAATACACCGAAACCAACACCTGCGGCACCACCCTCCAGCCCTTCGGCAGCTGCACAATTTCGGTTTCCTTTACCCCTCAGGCTGACGGAACCCGCGTAGGCGGAATCGCAGTGGAGGACAGCGCCGGCGATTCGCCCCAGACGATTGCTCTGAGCGGAAGCGGCAGCGGGCCGGCCCCGGCCGTAACCCTTTCAGCTGCGGTGCTGGCTTTCCCCGCGAACGCCACCACTACGCAGACGCTGACTCTCACCAACTCAGGTGCTGGCCCGCTCAGCATCTCGGGCATCAAACTCCCGCCGGCAGGAAACGACGCCTCCTTCTCGCAAACCAACACCTGCCCGGCCATTCTCGCGGCAGGCGCAAAATGTTCCATCAACGTCACCTTCGCGTCCACATCCACAGCCCTCCCAGGCCAGGGACAGGAAGGAGGCAACCTGACAATCACCGACAATGCCGCCGATTCCCCGCAAAACGTCGTCCTGGCTGGCGGCTACGGCGCTGTTGTGTTGTCCGCTTCTCCCGCCAGCCTCACCATCGCCCC
Organism: Acidobacteriota bacterium; assembly: GCA_021810175.1. The sequence goes on from JAJZJJ010000112.1 coordinate 4,591, forward strand.
CAGCGGCGCCACCGCAACAGCCACCATCAATGCGACTGCTTTGAACGGTGGCACCGGACCGATCACTCTTTCCTGTTCGATCGACTGGGCCGGAGTCGGGCAGGCGGCGCTTATGCCGGGCTGCAGCATTTCGCCGCAATCGTTCAATGTAACCAGCAAAGGCGGATCGACCACTCTGTACATCTCCACCCAGTCTCTCGGAGCGGATTCCCGTCCGGCGAGCCCTCTCGGACGCTCCGGCGCCGTGTTGGCCTTTGCCGTCTGCCTGTTCTGGATTCCTCGCCGCCGCTGGCGCGGCCTGCTCCTGATGGTTCTGCTGCTGGTCGTGATCACCGGAGGCATTTCCGCCTGCGGAGGCGGATCGTCCAGTAGCGGTTCAGGTGGCGGTACGTCCGGCACCGGCGGCGGATCATCGGCTCAGGGCGCACAACCCGGCAAATACCTGGTCAGCGTCACCGGAGGTTCAGCGCCGCTCACTGTCAATCTAACCGTGCAGTAGGCGATCATTTGCATCAATTGTCCATTCCCGGACAGCCCGGTCCAGTTCCGGACAGGCGCTGTTCGGGTATTCTTGTTTCGCGCGCCGTAACCCCATGAAAAAGCAATGCCGCGCCGTATCTTCTGCGCAGCACGCCGCGTGCTGAACCTTTCTCAATCGCCTGTTGCATCACGGAGGATACCGGATGGCCAACTTTGGGCAGGATATTCGCTACGCGCTTCGCCAGCTCCGCAAGTCGCCCGCCTTTGCGTTGACCGCCATCGTGACCCTCGGCCTCGGCATCGGCGTGAACGCGGCCATGTTCTCCGTGATCCAGCAGGTGCTGCTGCATCCGCTGCCGTTTGCGAATCAGAACCGCCTGGTATCGATCGAGCACGGCGCCAGGGAAGGCACCGGCTCGTCGGCGCCGTTTTCGCTGCCGGACCTGAAAGATTATGTGGCGCGCAGCCATTCGCTGGAATCTGTGGCCTGGTACACGTTTGCGCTGCCGACACTGGGGGGGACCAGCGATCCCAGGGCAGTTCCGCAACTGGTTCTGTCCCCGAATTTCTTCCATCTGCTGGGCGTGCATCCGGCTATGGGACGAGGCTTTACGCCCAACGACAGCAAGCCCGGTCACGATCATGTGCTGATCCTGAGCAACAGAGCGTGGGAAAAGTACTACCATGGCAACCGCAACATCCTTGACCGGGTGGTTCCGATTGACGGCGTTCCGTACACCGTGGTCGGAATCCTGCCCCCCGGAGTGACCTTCCCGATTGGGGCCAAAAACGAGATTTTCAGTCCCCTGGACAGTAGTGCGAAGAGTTTTCACGATCGAAGCAACTCAGCGCTGGAGGCAATTGGCCTGCTCCGGCCAGGAGTGACCCCAGCGCAGGCACAGTCGGAATTGAATCAGATCCATCAGCAACTGGAGCACGAGTATCCGAAGGACGAGGATAAAGCGCCGCTGCGGGTGGAGAATTACCGCAATTCGGTCATCTACGGCACGCGACCGGCGATGTTCGCGCTGGACTGGGCAGTGCTGGCGGTGTGGCTGATCGCCTGCGCGAATGTGGCCGGCCTGGTGCTGACCCGCACCAATGCTCGCCGCCGGGAGATTGCCGTGCGTGCCGCTCTGGGCGCGCGACGCGGCCGTATTGCGGCGCAGTTCCTCACGGAGAGCTTTCTGCTGGCGCTGGCTGGGGGAGGCGTGGGACTGGGCATCGCTGCGCTCGCTCTCCATCTGCTCAGCAAATACCTGGCAGGCAAGGTCCTGTTTGGCAAGGATATTCACATCGACCTTGCCGTCTTTGGTTTCCTGCTGGTGGCGTCCGGCATCTCCGCTGTGCTCTTCGGACTGCTACCCGCCTGGCATGCTTCCGGTGTTCCGGCCCAGGAAGGGCTCCGCGAAGGCACGGCCGCCGCGGGAACCAGCCGCCGTCAGGCGTTCTGGCGCGACGGCCTGGTGGTCACCGAGATCACGCTGACGCTGGCGCTGCTGATTGCCGCCGGCCTGATGATGCGTACCTTGCTCAGCCTGCGTAATACAAATCTTGGATTTGACGCCAGCCATGTCGTCACAGGCTCCATCTTTATGCCCGCCCGCACGAACTGGTGGGCGCCGAACAGCAGCGACACCACCCAGCCCAACATGGTGAAGACCTTCTTCGATCCGCTCCAGCAGAAGCTGAGCGCGATTCCGGGAGCGGAAGCTGCGGGCCTGACGACGGTCCGCCCATTGAACGCCAATTTCAATTTCAACTCGACAGTTCAGTTCCGGAATCGTCCGAAGTTGCCTTCAAACGAGGAACCAACAGCGGAGGTCCGCGCTTCCACGGCTGGGTATTTCAAAGCCATGGGGATTCGTCTGCTCCAGGGACGCCTGTTCAACAACGAGGACGGACCCAGTGCGCCGGTCGCGATTGTGATCAATCGGGCGCTGAAAGAAGAGGCATTCCCTCACCAGAACCCGCTCGGCCAGCAGATTGAGATCGGAAACACAGGGCCGCGCGAGTGGGGCACCATCGTCGGCGTGATCGAGAACTCCCACCAGAGTTCGCCGGGGCAGGCGCCGCAGCCGGAGATGGATGTGAACCTGGATCAACTCATTCCGTCCGATCCGTTCTATCCCATTCTGGCCACCTTTCACATGGACCTGGCGGTGCGCGGACATCTTGAACCGGCGCTGATGGAGACGACCATCCGGAAGGATGTTCACGACCTCGAGCCCATGATCGCCGTCCAGTATCTGGAGCCGATGCAGGAGGTGGTGAACAATGCGCTCACCGATCAGACTCTCGCCGCGCGGCTGCTGGGCATCTTCGGCCTGGCCGCTCTGCTGATTGCCATTGCCGGAATCTACGGTCTGCTCGCCTATTCGGTCAGCCAGCGGACGCGCGAACTGGGTGTGCGCATCGCCCTTGGCGCGCAAAGGAACAACATCGTCTGGCTGGTCCTGCGCCATGCGCTGGTTCTGCTGGGCATCGGGATCGGTGTGGGATTAGCCGTGGCATGGGGCGCGAGCGGGATCATGCGCTCGTTCCTCTATGGCGCGCGCGGATGGGATGCGGCCACCATCCTGCTGGTCGTGCTCACGCTGGGCCTGTGCGGCCTGGCGGCCAGCTACATTCCGGCCCGGCGAGCAGCCGCTGTCGATCCAGTGGAGGCGCTGCGCACGGAATAGCCAACGCGGCCCGCCCCGAACCTCGGAGCAGCAAAATTTGCGGTCTCGTCGAGCGGTCTCGTCGATCCGCGAAAAGCTTTCAGTTTTAAAGGCAGGGAAGAAAACAGGTAAAGGAAGGAAATATTCACCGGCCGCCG
>JAJZJJ010000113.1 GCA_021810175.1 Acidobacteriota bacterium
CGCCGACGAAGCCGGTGAGGATGGGCAGGCCGATGAGCGAGAGCGTGGTGATGACGTAGAGGGTGGCCATGTGGGGCAGGCGCTTGGAGAGGCCGCCGTACTCGGAGATTTCGAAGGTGCCGTAGCGCTCGTAAAGGATGCCGAGCAGGACGAGCAGCGCGCCACCGGAGACGCCTTCATTGATGATCTGATAGACGGCGCCATCGAGGCCGGTAATGGAGAAGCAGAAGATGCCGAGCGTGCAGAAGCTGAGCTGGCTGAGGATGGAGTAGGCGACCAGGCGCTTCATATCGCGCTGTACGAGGGCGACGAGCGCGCCATAGATGAGGCCGATGACGGCAAGGGCGATCATCCAGGGGGCGAATTCGCGAGCCTGCTGAGGGAAGAGGCCGAGGTTGAAGCGAATGAGTGAGTAAAGGCCGAGCTTGCCGGCGATCACCATCGACATGGCTGTGGGGGCTTCAGTAAGACCGTCTGCGAGCCAGCCGTGCAGCGGGAAGACCGGGACTTTGACGGCGAAGGCTACGAGGAAGACCAGAGCGGCCCAGAAGAGTGCCTGTGGTCCGAGGCCGCCGGCGGCAATGGCGCTCTGCAACTGGGTGAACTCGAAGGTGCCTGTTTCAGCATAGAGCCAGAGGATGGCGACGAGCAGCAGCGCAGAGGGAATAAAGGCATAGAGGAAAAACTTGACGGCTGCCTGCGGTCCGCGGGTGCGGCCGAACATGGCGATGAGGATGGCCATGGGGACAAGCGTGAGTTCCCAGAAGGCGTAGTAGAGGAAGAGGTCGAGCGAGACGAAGACGCCGAGCATGGCGGTCTGCTGGATCAGAAATAGGAAGTAGAACTCCTTGGTGCGATTCTCGATGGCCTTCCAGGAGACGAGGACGCCGATGGGCGCGAGGAAGCCGGTGAGAACGACGAGCCACATGGAGAGTCCGTCGATGCCGAGGTGATAACGGATGGCAGGGTGGGCGATCCAGGGCGCGTTGATGACGAACTGGAAGCCTGAGTGTCCGTATTCAAAATGCGCCGGCAGGTGCAGCGTAAGGACAAAGGTGGCGAGCGTGACCAGGAGGGCCCACCACTGGATGATGCGGCCGCGCCGGGGCAGCAGGGCAAGGATAATCGCTCCTGCGAGGGGCAGGAAGGTTATCAGCGATAAGATTGATCCGTTCAGCACGAAGCCTTTCCTCTATGCATGCCAACTGGCTGCGAAAAATGCGCCGGAATCACCGGGATGCCGGTCGACGCAACAGGCCGATGCGAGCATCCAGGAGTAAAGCGCGAAACCAAAACCAATCCAAAAGCCGACATGATCACGATCCAAGAGTGCTTGCAGTCCGCGAAACTGCCGGCCGCGGACTGATTAGTGAAGCATGAAGCTGCCCGTGAACACGAAGTAGGTCACGACCAGCACCAACATGGCTCCAAATGCCAGCCAACCGGCATAGGAGCGGATATTTCCAGATTGAATACGGGCTACGAGCGAGCCGAAGCCCTGAGCTGTAGCACCGGCTGTGAACCCGGCGCCGTCAATGACGCCGCGATCAATTAGAAAATTGAGCACGAAGCGGGAGAAGAAGAGCACGGGTGCTGCAATGACGGCGCCGTAGAACTCGTCGACCCAGTACTTGTTGAAGAGCATGCGGTACACGCCGCGGAATTTTTGAGCAAGCAACTCGGGCAGTTCAGGCCTGGCGTAGTACATGAGGTGCGCGATGTACCAGCCGCCGGCGGCCGTCAGCGTGGAGACGATGGCGAGGATCAACTGCAGATGATCACTGCCGGCTCCAGCCGGGGCGTGAATCACGTTTGGATTCATGGAGAGGCCTGCGGTGTTGAAGACGGGAGCGAGGAAGCGGGTGAACCACTCGTTGCCGCCGAGTCCTGCCGGCCAGCCCATCCAGCCGCCGATGACGGAGAGGATGGCAAGAATGATGAGCGGGATGAGCATGACCCAGGGGCTCTCATGGATGCCGTGACCGTGGCCATGCTCCTTCGCGTGGGCCATGATTTCCGAGTCCGCGGTGCGGTCCTTGCCGAAGAAGGTCATGTACCAGAGGCGGAACATGTAGAAGGCGGTGAGGCCGGCGGTGAAGAGGCCTACGAACCAAAGGATTTTGCCTCCGGGGGAGATGAAAGCTTCGTAGAGGATTTCGTCCTTGCTGACGAAGCCAGAGAGCGGTGGGAAGCCGGAGATGGCGAAGACCGCTGCGGTCATGGTCCAGAAGGTGATGGGGATTTTCTTGCGGAGACCGCCCATGTAGCGCATGTCCTGTTCACCGGAGAGCGCATGGATCACAGAGCCGGCAGCGAGGAAGAGCAGCGCCTTGAAGAAGGCGTGGGAAACGAGATGGAAGACGCCCGCGCCGTAGGCAGCGACTCCGCAGCCGAGGAACATGTAGCCGAGCTGGGAGACGGTGGAGTAGGCGAGGACGCGCTTGATGTCATTCTGGGCGACGGCCATGGTGGCGGCGAAAAATGCCGTTGCGGTGCCGATGACGGCGACGAGTCCCAGGGCCAGAGCGGAGCGGTCAAAGATGACGTGCGCGCGGGCGACCATGTAGACGCCAGCGGTGACCATGGTGGCGGCGTGGATGAGAGCCGAAACCGGGGTGGGGCCTTCCATGGCGTCAGGGAGCCAGACGTAGAGGGGAATCTGTGCGGACTTGCCGGTGGCGCCGAGCAGGAGCAGCAGGCCGATGGCGGTGAGGAATCCGCCCTGCCATGCGGGGTGCGCGATGATCTGCGCGAAGACCTGGGTGTAGTCGAGGGTTCCGAAATGCTGGACCATCAGGAACATGGCCAGGAGGAATCCGAAGTCGCCAACGCGGTTATAGATGAAGGCTTTTTTGCCTGCGTCGGCGGCGGAGGTCTTGAGGACATAGAAGCCGATAAGCAGGTAAGAGGCGAGGCCTACGCCTTCCCAACCGATGAAGAGCAGCAGGAAATTGTTGGCGAGGACCAGCGTGAGCATGAAGAACATGAAGAGATTGAGATAGGCGAAGTAGCGCCAGTAGCCGTCTTCATGAGCCATGTAGCCGATGGAGTAGACGTGAATGAGGAAGCCTACGCCGGTGATGACACAGAGCATGACCATGGTGAGCTGGTCGAGCTGGAAGGTGAAGCCGGCATGGAATGGGCCGGCGGAGATCCAGGTAGCGACGCGCTCGACATGGGGCAGGGTAAGAGAGCTGAAACGGGCGACGATGGTCGCGACCTGAATCAGCGGGATGGCGGTGGCGATGATGGCGACCGCGGTCACCAGAGCCTTAGGCAGACGGCGGCCGAACAGGCCGTTCACCAGGAATCCGGCAAGGGGCAGAATGGGCAGCAGCCAAAGGTGCAGATTGGGGATTCCGTTCATAGCTTCATCAAGTCCACTTGGTCAACGTTAAGGGTCTTCCGTGTGCGGAAGAGCGCGATGATGATGGCCAGGCCGACAGCGGCTTCGGCGGCGGCGACGACCATTACGAAAAAGACGAAAATCTGCCCGCTGAACTGGTGGTTGATCTGGTTCCAGTAGTTGGCAAAAGCGACGAAGGAGAGATTGACGGCGTTGAGCATGAGCTCAATCGACATGAAGATGGTGATGATGTTGCGCTTGATAAGGAACGCGCCCACGCCGATGGAGAAGAGGATGGCGCTGAGGATGAGGTAGTAGGAAACAGGTACCATGCTTAGCGCTCCTTTCCCTGGGTTTTTGATTCGTCCTTGTGGGGTTCGTGGTGGCGGGCCAGCGCGACCGCGCCAAGGATGGCGATAAGGATGAGAACCGAAGTGACTTCAAAAGGCAGCAGCAGGTCGCGGAAGAGGACGGAGCTTAACTGGCTGGTTGAAACCATGTCCGGGCCGAGCACCGCGAATCCGAGAGACTTGCCGTTGGAGATGAAGATAAAAGTGAGCAGGGCAAAGAGCGCGGCGGCTCCGGGGAAGCCAAGAATGTAAGCAGCGCGGCTGCCATGCGTTCGCTCTTCACGCTGCGCGTTGAGCAGCATGATGACGAAGGTGAAGAGCACCATGATGGCGCCGGAGTAGACAATGACCTGCACCGCGGCCAGGAACTCCGCGCCGAGCAGCAGGTACAGCACCGCCAGCGACGTCATGACGACAATCAAAGAGAGGGCGCTGTTAATTGGGTGGCGCTGCAGCAGGAGGTTCAATGCTCCCGCCACGCAAAAGCCACCGAATATGAAGAAGAGAACTAGATGCATGCTTGCGTCGCCTGAGGTAAAGAGAAAAAAGCGGAACGTTTCAGCAGCCGGAAATCATTGTAATTCACAGCGGCCTCGTGAACCCTAGCCAGAGGCTGGTGACGACGATGTTGGCAATCGCCACAGGAAGCAGAACCTTCCAGCCAAAGCCCATGAGTTGATCGTAGCGGAAGCGAGGCAGCGTGCCGCGCACCCAGATGTAAACGAAGAGGAAGAAGAAGACCTTTGCAACAAACCAGAAGACCGGAAGGATTGCGTCGATGACCGGCCCAAAGGACGGGAAAAGATGACCGAAGGGGCTGGACCATCCGCCGAGGAAGAGCAGCGTGGCCACGCACGAGACGGTGATCATGTTTGCGTACTCTGACATGAAGAACATGGCGAACTTCATGGAGCTGTACTCGGTGTGGTAGCCGGCGGTGAGTTCGCTTTCCGCTTCGGGAAGGTCGAAGGGAGTGCGGTTGGTTTCCGCGTAGGCTGCCGTGAGATAGACGAAGAAGGCGACGATCTGGAAGCCGCCGAAGATGTTCCAGCTGAGTGCGCCGTGGGTGGCCTGGACGTCGACGATGGTGCGCAGGTTGAGCGAACCGGCGCGGAGGACGACGCCGACGAGCGAGAGGCCGAGGGCGAGCTCGTAGCTGACAAGCTGCGCGCTGGAACGCAGGGCTCCGAGCAGCGAGTACTTGTTGTTGGAGGACCAGCCGGAGAGCGCGATGCCGTAAACGCCGACCGAAGTGACGGCGAGAATGACGAGCAGTCCGATATTGACGTTGGCGATCTGGAAGAGATCGACGCCTTTGAATTTGATATCAGCGCCGAAGGGCACGACTGCGATGGAAGTGAGAGCGCAGGCGAGGGCGATGACAGGCGCGAGGATGTAGAGCGGCTTGTAGACGGCCGTGGGCAACAGGTCTTCCTTGAGGAAGAGCTTGAGGCCGTCGGCGAGCGGCTGGAGCAGGCCGAAGGGGCCGACGCGGCTGGGTCCCCAGCGGTTCTGGATGCGTCCTACGACCTTGCGCTCGAGCAGCACCGTGTAGGCGACAGCCGTGAGCAGGATCACCAGCACCACGGCGATCTTGATGATGCTCAGAAGAAGAAACCACCAAAAATTCACGTCGTTCAGGCCTTCCTAATCATTAGTCAGCGGCTGTTTCTGCCGGGCTTTGCTTTCTGGACTCCATCACTGAGTGCAGCATCTGGCTGTACTCGCCAAGCGTGCCGGAGGTAAAGAGAGTGTCATTGGAGGGCAGGACCAGGTCGCGGCGCGTTGCGCCGGTCTGGATCTGCACAAGGTCAGACTTGAGATGCTCGTCGTTGCCGGCCATGAGGTCGAGGCGTGGGAGGTCATAGGCAGGGACGAGGCGCTGGATTTCGTCGAAGATGGCGAATGGATCGAAGGGGCTCGCTTTGAGCTCCAACTGATGGGCGGTGAGCCAGACAGCGTGGCGATCGGCTTCGCCGGACTGTGTGCCGCGGGATTGGCCGAAGTCGGCGAGCAGGCCCTTGCCGAAGGGGACGAGCGACTTGATGTCATGGCCCATGTGACCGGCGAGGCGGACGATGAGATCGAAGTCGGAGCGGACGCCGGCCTTGTCGCCGGCCTTCTTGACGAGCTGGAGATCGCCGTAGGTATTGGTGGCGGTGCCGGCCTTCTCGTAGAGATTGGCAGCCGGGAGGATCACGTCAGCGAGCTTCGCGGTCTCAGTGAGGAACATGTCCTGCACGATGAGGAAAGTGTTCTTGAGAGCCGCGGGATCGACGCCGTAACGCTTGACGGGGTCTGCGCTGGCGACATAGAGGGCGGCGAGTTCGCCACGCCCGGCTGCGTCGAACATCTTGACCATGTCCATGCCGGCGGTCTGGGGCAGGGCAGCGCCGTATTCCTGCATGAAGCTGCCGGCGCCGGTGACGGGAACGTAGCCGGGGAGCAGGTCGGGCAGCAGGCCCATGTCTGACGCGCCGCGCGAGTTTGCGTAATCGCCGAGACAGGCGAACTTTACGTTCGGGAAGCCCGCGCCGAAGGCGATGAGGGCTTCGATGTCGCGGCCACGGTACTCGGAGCCGAAGGCGATGACGATGGACTCTTCCTTGCGGAGGGCCTCGCGGAAGCCAGCAGCGTTGGCATTGCCTTCGAAGGTTTTTTCATTGCCGGCAAGGAAGGCGATGAGCGCACCGTAGTTTTCCTGCTGAATCTTGAGGAATCCGGTGGCCTGGCGGCGCAACTTGATGTCCTGATGGTTGGCGGCGTAGAGGCGCGCCTGATTATTACGGACATTGTTACGAATCTGCCAGGCGAGGAGCGGATGCTGCTCGGTGGGGTCGCTGCCGAGGACGAGAATGGCCTTTGCATCGGCGAAGTCGCGGATGGAGGCTTCCTTTTGCCCCTTTGCCTTGAGAGCGGCGAGGAAGCTGGGATAGTCCGCGGTGCGGTGGTGATCGATGTTGTTGGTGCCGAGGACGGTGCGGGCAAACTTCTGGAGGAGGTAGGCTTCCTCGTTGGTGATGCGGGTGGAACCGATGACGCCGATGGATTTGCCACCGCGGGTGTCACGAATTTCACGAAGCTGTTTGCCGGCAAAGTCGAGGGCTTCGTCCCAGGTGGCGGGCTTGAACTGGCCGTCAGGCTGCTTGAGCAGGGGCTGGGTGATGCGGTCTTCGTGGCTGGCGAAGTCGAAGGCGTAACGACCCTTGATGCAGAGGAAGTCGTTGTTGAAGCCGCTCTTGTCGCGGTTGTCGCCACGGACGATTTCCATGCCGTCGTCTGCGCGGCGGACGCCGAGGGTGGTCTTGCAGCCGTCAGCGCAGTGGGTGCAGACGGTGGAGACATGGCTCATTTCCCAGGGGCGGGTCTTGTAGCGGTAGGTGCCGGAGGTGAGCGCGCCGACGGGGCAGATGTCGATGCACATGCCGCACTCTTCGCACTCGAGGTGATCCTGCTTGTTGGGGGCGATGACGGCGCCGGAGCCGCGATTCTGGATGCCGAGCGCCCAGACGTCCATGCCTTCGCCGCAGACGCGCACGCAGCGGTAGCAGAGGATGCAGCGCGGGCGGTCAAAGTAGACGACGGGCGACCACTGCTGCTCTTCGCGGTGGTTCTTGATTTCGACGAACTGCGACTGGTGCGCGCCGTACTTGAAGGTCATGTCCTGCAGCTCGCACTCGCCGCCGGCGTCACAGACGGGGCAGTCGAGGGGGTGGTTGCCGAGGAGCAGTTCGATGGTGGCCTTGCGGGCCTGGGCAATTTCGGGGCTCTCAGTGGTGACCACCATGCCGTCCGCGACGGGGGTGGTGCAGGCGGTCTGGAGCTTGGGCATTTTTTCTACGCGGACAACGCACATGCGGCAGGCGCCCTGCAGCGAGAGGCCGGGGTAGTAGCAGAACGCCGGGATCTCAATGCCGGCCTTGCGGCAGGCCTCAATGAGCAGCGTGCCCTTGGGGGCGGTGAGTTGCTTGCCATCGACGGTAAAGGTTACGTCAGCCATTCCTGTCTCGTTTCTTAAACGGTTGCCAGTTCGTAGTCCGGGGCCGGGTGATAGGGGCATCCCTTGCCGTTGAGGTGATCTTCAAATTCTTTGCGGAACTTTTTGACGAAGGCCGCAGTCGGCATGGCCGCGGCGTCACCCAGTGGGCAAAAGGTGCGGCCCAGCATGTTGTCAGCAATGTACTTG
>JAJZJJ010000114.1 GCA_021810175.1 Acidobacteriota bacterium
CGATTCCAGAATGATGTAAATGAATGCAGGGCCACTGGCGGAGAGGCCGGTGACGGCGTCCATGTGCTTTTCATCGACCGTGACGGTGCGGCCGACGGCCTCAAAGAGCGCGTTGGCGAGCTGCAATTGCGCGGGCGTGACGTTGGAGCCGGAGCAGAGCGCGGTGATGCCGGCGCCGAGCATGGAAGGCGTGTTGGGCATGGCGCGAATGACGGGGATGGGTTTGGGCGCGTCGAGGGCCGCGGCTGCTTCGATGGCCGAGGTGCGGACCGAGGCGGCAAAAGAGATGAGCAGCTTGGAGGCGTCAAGCTCAGGGCGGAGGGTTTCGATGAGGTCGGTGATCTGGAAGGGCTTTACGCCGAGCAGGACGACGTTGGACTGGCGCACGGCGGCGAGATTGTCCGTGGTGACCTCGATGCCCCACTGGGCCGAGAGCGCAAGGGCGCGGTCAGGATGGGCGACGGTGGCGACGAGCTGGTCGGGGCGCAGGATGTTCTCCTTGAGGAAGGCCTGCAGCAGAATGCCGCCCATTTTGCCGGCGCCGAGGACGGCAACCCTGGCGCGGCTGAGGTTCAGTGGAGAAGGAACGGAGGTTTTGGTATCGGTCACGGTTGCACCTTTGGCGTATTCGACGGGGAATTGGGTTTGGATGCAGCGGGTTGAAGGCTCTTAAGGAAACGGCCGAAGCGCTCGTAGGCCGGGAAGACCCTGGTGGTGATGGCGGTGAGCACGGCCTTGCGGAGGCTCGCCTGCTCGGCGGCGGAGATCGACGACGGGAATTCCTTGAGGGGCAGCGCGAAGGGGCTGTCTTCGGGCTGCTGGCTGGTGACGGCGCGAATCTGCGCGAGCACGCCGCGAATTGTGGCGGCGGAGGGCGGATTTTCGTCCTGGACGCCGAGGAGGAGATCGTCGCTGATCTGGCGGAAGGCGGTGGGCACCTTGTTGAGGCGCGCGATGTAGTTGTCGTAGTCCTGCGTGGACTGGAAGTGCAGTTTGGCCGGGAGCCGGGCGAGGGAAAAAGGCAGGCCGGAGGTGGCGGTGACGGGCGTTTCCCAGGGGCGGGTTGCGGCAGCGTTCTGCTCGGCGATGAGCGTTTGCATCATCTGGTGCTTGCTTTGCTTTTCAGCGGCGGACATGCCGGTGGTGTCGATCGCGGCGAGCTGCATCATGAAGGCATTTTCCTGATCGAGGCGCTGTTCCCAGGCCTCGGCGGAGTAGTCCGTGAGTTCGGCGTCGTAGCGCTTGTCGCCCAGGATGGACGCGGCTTCGGGATGAGTTTTGAGCCGGTACTGGTGGATGGCATCGAGCAGGTCGCGGAGCTGCTTCTGGCGCTGGGCGAGCGGAACGGGAGCCTGCTGCCGGGCGACCGGACCGCGCGGCGGATAGTGGACAACAGTTCCCTTGGGGAACTGCTGGCCGAGGGCCAGCGGCGCGGCGGACAGGGCCAGCGCGAGGGTACTGCAAAGGAGGGGTGTCTTCATAAAGCGCGGTGGATTCAGTTTATAACGCAGGGACTGGCCAGCAGTTGTCCGGGGGTCAGTTGTCAATCCCCAGTTTCCAGTCGCGAGTTGTGAGCTTGCAGCTGGCAGCAGGCAACTGCAAGACAGCAGCCCTTGCTGACCACTGACCACTGATGACCGGCAACTGTGGACTCTATCAGCTGTTGCGGACGCGGCTGGAGGCTTCGTCGGAGAAGATTTTGCCGTCGCGGATATGGACGATGCGGTGTGCGTATTCGGCGATATCGGGCTCGTGGGTGACGAGGACGATGGTGTTTCCGCGGTGGTGCAGATCGTCGAAGAGGGCCATGATTTCTTCGCCGGTCTTGGAGTCGAGGTTCCCGGTGGGCTCGTCGGCGAGGATGATGGACGGATTGTTGATGAGAGCGCGGGCGATGGCGACGCGCTGGCGCTGTCCACCGGAGAGCTCATTGGGTTTGTGGTGGGTGCGGCTGCCGAGGTTGACGGCTTCAAGGGCGGCCCTGGCGCGCTCGAGGCGCTCGACGGAGGGAGTGCCGTTGTAGATAAGCGGCAGCTCGACGTTGTGGAGGGCCGTGGCGCGGGCGAGCAGGTTGAAGGTCTGGAAGACGAAACCGATTTCCTTGTTTCGGATGCGGGCGAGTTCGTCGTCGTTGAGTTCGCTGACGAGGTGTCCGTTGAGCCAGTAGCGGCCCTGGCTGGGGGTGTCGAGGCAGCCGATGAGGTTCATGAGGGTGGACTTGCCGGAGCCGGAGGGTCCCATGATGGCGACGTACTCGTTATGGCGAATGCGCAGATTGACGCCCTGGAGGGCGTGGACCTGCTGCTCGGAGCCCATGTCGTAGGTTTTCCAGAGATTTTCGACGACGATGACGTCGTCGGGGCTGGGTCCCTGCGAGGTATTGGGGACGGTCGCGATATCGAGGTTGGTTGCCATGGTGTGCTCCTGCCGGCCGGGGCCGGGGCTGAAGATTCGGTTCAAAGCGCTAACTGGAGCTTTGGACGATTCCGAGGTCCGTCTTCTCACGTTTGATGAGAGCGCCGTTCTTAAGGGTGCGCAGGATGTTGTAAGGCCCGATGACAATTTCCTGTCCGGGCTCGAGGCCGCCGAGGACCTGAATGTTGGTTGTTCCGGTAATGCCGGTCTTGACCTGGACGAAATGGACACGCGGCTTGCCGCCGGGGCTGACGACGAAAACGCCCTGCTGGGCCTGCTCATTGGCAGAGGCGGTTGCGATTGCCGAGGCCGATTCCTTCTTGAGGCTGGCCGGAGTACGCAGGGTGAGCGCCTGAATGGGGATGGCGACGGCGTTGGCGGCAGTGGCAGTGGTGATTTTGGCCGTGCAGGAGAGTCCGGGCTTTAGTTTCTTTGATGGATCCTGCAGGGTGACCACGACCTTGAAGTCCTTGGCTTCGTTGGTGGAGGCGGTGGACTGGCTGGTAGAAACGCCGGTAGAGCGCAGCAGCGCCTGGTCGCCGACCTCAGTGACCTGGCCCTTGAAGATCACGCCGGGCAGGGCATCGACGGTGACCTGCACGGGCTGGCCGAGGGCGACATTGATAATGTCGTCTTCGTCGACCATGACTTCCGCGGTGATGGAGCTCATGTTGGCGATGGTCATGAGCGTGGAGCCTTCGGAGTTCTGGATGCCTTCGACGACGGTTTCGCCGACGCGCACGGGAAGGTTGGTGACGATGCCGTCAAAGGGAGCGATGGCGACGGTCTTGTTGAGCAGATCCTCGTTGGCTTTGAGGGTGGCCTGTTGGGTGAGCAGGCTGGCGCGGGCCGAGGCGGTCTGAGCCTTGTCCTGCAGGAGCTGATCCTTGGCCTGCTGGAGCGAGGCGAGGTCGGTGAGGTAGGTGGCCTGATCGGCGTCGAAGGTCTGGCGGGACATGACCTGCGCCTTGTAGAGGGCCTTGGCGCGGAGAAAGTCGGCGCGGCCCTGGTCAAGCTGGGCTTTGGCGTGAGCGATGTTGGCCTGCGCGGTTCGTTCGGCGGCGAGATCGGCCGCAACATTTTTTTGAGCGGCGAGGATAGAGGCTTTCTGGCCGATGACGTTGGCGTTCTGCTGCACGTTTTCAATGGTGGCTACAATTTCGCCCTTCTGGACCTTTTCGCCTTCCTTGACGTAGAGGTGGGTGATGCGGCCGAAAGCCGTGGCGCCGAGGTTGACGTATTCCTTTGGCTTAATCTGGCCGGTGGCGCTGACGGTGGAGACGAGGTTTTTACGAATCACTTTTGAGGTGAGAACCTTGGTGTAACCGGAGCGCTCGCGCCAGATTGTGAGGCCAACGATGGTTCCGAGCACAAGAATGACCGCCACAACGATGAGAGCCTTTTTCATTCGCATCTTTCCTGCCGCGACGTCCGGCACAGATGGGCTTTGTGCCCGGTTATGCTTCCATTACGAAGCGCCCGGCACAAAAGTTCCCTGATGGTCCAGGCGAGATAGTCTGAAGTTATCCCATGATAGCAACGACTGCGCGAAGATTTGGCGAAAAGAATGTGCTTCGCGCGCACACATTTTGTTGAAGTCGCAGGAGAGCGGCTCGTACAATACATGCATTGTTGAGGAGCAGTTGCTTTATGTCGCAGTGCCGCATTTGCTTGATCCTGGCGTTTCTGATGGCCGGGGTGGGCGCCACCCCGTGTCTGTATGCACAGCCACGAACGAAATCGCATGATCAACAGGCCCAATCCGCGCAGAACAGCGCGCAGAGCCAGGGGAGTCAGAATCCGCTGAAGCGGAAGCTGCCTGCCTGGCGGCGCAGAAAGCAAGAGCGGGAGTACAGGCAGGAGTTGAAGGGCCCCTACAAGAAGTGGCTGGACCAAACCGTCCGCTGGATTATCACGGACAAGGAGCGCAGGGCGTTCCTGAGTTTGAGCAACGATGAAGAACGCGATGCCTTCATCGAGAACTTCTGGCGGCGACGGAATCCGAATCCGGATTCGCCCTATAACAGCTACCGCGAGGAGATTTACCGGCGTATTGCGTACGCGAACGCGCATTTTTCCGACGGCGAGCCGGGCTGGATGACGGACCGCGGGATGATCTACATCAAGTACGGAAAGCCAACCAGCATTGACGCGCACCCGAGCGGCGGCATGTACAACCGTCCGTTGTCACAGGGCGGCGGCCAGACGGCGACGTATCCCTTTGAGGACTGGCATTACCGCTACATTCCGGGTATTGGCGAGAATGTGAATATTGAATTCGTCGACCAGTGCATGTGCGGCAATTACCAGATGACGATTGACCGCTCGGCGAAGGACGCGCTGCTGCATGTTCCGGGAGCGGGCGAGACGCTGTACGAACAGATGGGGCTGGCGCAGAAGAAGGACCGCTTCAATGGCGGGCTGGAGGATATTGGTCCGGGTCCGATGTCTGCCGAGGAGCACAGCAAGGAATTCGACCGGCTGGAGCAGTTTGCGAAGCTGGAAGCGCCTCCGGTGATCAAGTTCAAAGACCTGCAGAGCTTTGTGACCAGCCACAAGTTGCTGACGGGGCCGTTCTTCCCCTTTGATGTGCAGACAGACTTTGTTCGCATCGGCAGTGAAACGGTGATGGTGCCGATCACGCTGCAGATCAAGCAGAAGGACATTACCTTCAAGACGCAGAACGGGGTTTCGAAAGGCCTGGTGGATATTTACGGGCGGGTTTCAACGATTACCGACCAGGTAGTGACCGAGTTTGAGGACACGGTCGCGGTGGTCGAGCCGGCCGAGCTGCTTCCGGAGACGGCGGGCCATGCGTCGCTGTACTGGAAAGCACTTGCGCTGAAGCCGGGACGGTACCGTATTGATATTGCGATCAAGGATGTGAACAATCCAAATCACGTCGGCACCTGGGCGCAGGCGATCACGGTTCCGGAGTACAACGACAACAGCCTGTCGACCTCGTCGCTGATTCTCGCAACGAAGATGGAGCGGGTTCCGGATAAGGATATCGGCGCCGGCCGATTCACGATTGGCGACACGCTGCTGTGGCCGCGGGTGATGGCGAGCGAAGCGACGCCGGCCGCGTTCCACCGCAACCAGAACCTGAACTTCTGGATGCAGGTGTACAACCTGGGCGTAAATGAGAAGACCAAGCGGAACGACGCGACGATCGAGTATCAGATCATCAACGATAAGAACAACAAGATGCTGCTGGACACAGTCCAGAAGTCGACTGCCATTGCTGCCGATGCCGACCAGTTGACGCTGGAGAAGAGACTTCCGCTGGCGAGCCTGCGGCCGGGCAGGTACACTGTGAAGATCAAAATTCACGATGCGATTTCCGGGCAGGATATCGCCCAGAGTGCACCGTTTGTCGTAGACTAAGCACCACACCGGCCAGGCAGCCAGCAGAGCTGCCGGCCGCACCTCTTTCCGAGAGGGCTTCTGGGCCAGTCAGCAAACTGAAATTATTCGTGATTCGACGTTTGTTCATTCCCGGAACCGCGCTGATTCTGTTGGCAGTGTCCACCAGCGCACAGGTGCGCACTGCAACCACGTCAGGCAGTGTGTCGGGAGTGGTGCGGAACAGCCGCGGTGAACCTGAGTCCGGCGCCGTGGTGGAGCTGTTGAAGCCCGATTACACGGTGGTGGCGGAAGCCGCGACGGACAGCAAAGGGCGCTACCAATTCGAAGATTTACATCCGGGCGCGTATGACCTGAAGGCGTCGAATGCGTTCTTTTTGCCGACGCTGCGGGAGAACGTGCAGGTTGAGGGCGCCACTCGGATGGTCGTGAACATGACGCTGAATACGCTGTATGAAGCGTTCCGGTGGCTGCCGGCTGAACCGCGATCGAAGCAGGAACCCCCTGACGACTGGACCTGGACGCTGCGCCTGGCGGCGAACCGGCCACTGCTGCGTATGCTGCAAAACGGCCCGCTGGTGATGGTTGCCGACGGCCGGGGGCATCGGGCGCTGGAGGCGCGGGTGACGATTCGCGGCGGGGACAACAGCTTCGGCGAGGGCGGAATTCACCAGGACGTGGAAATTGCGGATCGCGGCGAAAGCGCGACGGGAATGATCCTGAGGGCCGACCTGGCGGAGGCTGGACAGAGTGCGAACCCAGCCTTCCGGATGGTCGGCGGCTATGAGCGCCGGATGGGATTCAACGACTCCATGCGGATGGTGGGAGTGGTGGAGGATCATCCTGAAATCGCCGCGGGGCCCGGCGGACAGGGGCTGAATGCTTTTGCGCTGCGGAGCGCCGAGACGATGAATCTGATGCCGGGCATAGAGGCACAGGTGGGAGACGAGATTCTCGGGTTGCGCGCGGCAAGCACGATGATGGCGAATTATCCGTTTGCGTCGTTCACGGTGCAGAGCGGGCCGACCAGCGTTTCATATTCAGTGGCGACCAGCCCGGATGCGCAGCGCGCCGGTGAATTGGACCAGTTCACGCAACTGGCTTCGATGGCAGCCGAGTCTGGCGGCAGGCTGGTGGCCGAACACGGGCTGCATCAGGCCGTGCAGGTGAGCCGCAACGTCGGCGATCACGGGCACATGAGTGTGAGCGTGTACCACGACCGCATGATTAACCCGGTGGTGAGCGGCGGCGGCGCTCTGGCGGAATCCGATTTGAATTCCGGCGATGTGCTGTTTGATCCGATGACGCAGCTGATGAGCGCGGCGGGGCAGGGTTTTTCGTCGACCGGCATGATGGCCGAGGTGAGCAACCAAGTGCTGGAGAATCTGTGGATGTCACTGAATGTGGCGACAGGGAATGCCCTGGCGTACACGGGCGACGGCGGGGCGATGTCGCTGGCGCAGCAGGTGAGCACGCTGCAGCCTCGCGAGTCAGAGATGGTGGCGGTATCTGCGACCGGGAAGCTGGTGGACTCTGGCACGCAGTGGCAGATTGGGTATGACTGGCAGGGCGGCGGGACGCTGACGCCGGTGGCGCCATTTGCCGCGCCACTGCCGGGGCCGTATCTGAGCCTGTTTGTACAGCAGCCAATCCGTTACCGGCACATGCTGCCAAATGGCGTGCAAGCCATGGTGGCAGTGAGGAATCTGCTGGCGGAAGGGTATCGGCCGTTCCTGAGCACCGACGGCACGACATTGTATTTCGCGCAGGTGAGTCGCTCGATAGAAGGCGGTCTTTCCTTCACGTTCTGAAGGAAGATTGAGCCTGCGGATGTGTTATAAAAATGAAGGGCGAGTCCTTCGCCCGGTCCCTTGCGGCTTCTCCGCACACTTTGTGGACGCGTAGCTCAACTGGCAGAGCATTCGACTCTTAATCGACAGGTTGTAGGTTCGATTCCTACCGCGTCCACCAAGAAACTTTCCAGTGAAAAGCCGCCCTAACTAGTCATCATGGAGTGACCGGTCCACTGCGCTGACCGTGGGTTAAGCTGTGAGCCGAAGCGGTACACAGATCAGAGCCACAAGCGGAG
>JAJZJJ010000115.1 GCA_021810175.1 Acidobacteriota bacterium
CTTCGGCAATCGCGTCCTGTGCCTGGCGCTTGGTGCCGACAAACAGAATCACCTTGCCCTCGGCGCACAGGTCCGTCACATACTTGCTGGCGTCCTTGAACATCTTCAGGGTCTTCTGCAGGTCGATGATGTAAATGCCGTTCCGCTCGCCGAAGATGTACTCCTTCATCCGCGGATCCCAGCGCTTTGTCTGATGCCCGAAGTGAACACCCGCTTCGAGCAGCTCCTTCATGGTGATGTTGGCCAAACAGCCTCCTTTTTGAACTGCATCCCGGCGATACCGGGATTGATTCCCAAATCAGGGAAGATTTGCTTCCAAAACTTGTGCCGGTTGTCAGTTGCCAGTCCCCAGTAAAACCACTGAGGACTGTCGACTGAAAACTGCGGACTGCAAACGCGCTAGCGTTTGCTGAACTGGAACCGCTTGCGGGCGCCCTTCTGTCCGTACTTCTTCCGCTCCTTAATGCGCGAATCCCGCGACAGCAGACCTTCGCCCTTGAGCGTCTTGCGCAGCTCGGCGTTGAACTCGAGCAGCGCGCGCGCCGCGCCCATCTTCACTGCGTCGGCCTGTGCGGCCACCCCGCCGCCGGCCACCGTCGTGACCACGTCAAAGGTCGAGAGCGTCTCGGTCAGCGCCAGCGGCTTCTTTGCCGAAACCCGCTGCTGCTCGGTCACAAAGTACGTCTCAAACGGCTTGCCGTTCACGGTGAAATTACCGCTGCCCGGACGCAGAAAGACGCGGGCGATCGCCGACTTGCGCCGTCCCGTTCCGTAATACTGAATCAGATCTGCCATGAATCCTCGGTCTCTTTAACTATGCGTTGATCTCAAGCGGCTGCGGCTGCTGCGCGGCATGCGGATGCTGATCGCCCTTGTATACATTCAGCTTGGATGCCATCTTCCGGCCCAGCTTCGTCTTCGGCAGCATGCCCTTGATCGCCTCTTCCACAATCTTTTCGGGCTTGCGCTGCAGCAGGCGCACGAACGATTCCTCGCGCAACCCGCCCGGGAAACCCGTGTAACGGCGGTACATCTTCTGCTGGCTCTTCAGCCCGGTCAGCCGAACCTTCTCAGCGTTGATCACGATCAGGTGATCGCCCATATCCATAAAAGGCGTGTACCTGGGACTGTTCTTGCCGCTCAGCACCCTCGCCGCCTCGGTGGCCAGGCGCCCCAGCGTTTTGCCGCTGGCGTCCACCACATACCACTTCCGGCTGACATCGTGCGAGCTCGGGAAATACGTCGACATCGTTCCTTCTCTCCTCAGGCACTCGGCCCTTGCCTTGCGGCGCTCTGCTCAAAATCCTGCCCGCGTCACTCTTCGCGCGCCCGTCCCCGCTCCCGAAGAACCCCTTGTTTCGGGTTTCGCATCGGGCCCAGGCTCGCGCCAAAGCGTTCCGCGATACTTCCGTTTATCCCGCGGTTCACCACAGCTTTTCGCGTGAGTGCGCGCAGCGTTCTCTTTCACCCGTCCGACCCTTAAAAGCCGGTCTTTCCAACATTTCCGGGTTAGAGCTTCCGGGATTCCGTCTCCCCAGCCTCGAAACACAACAAAGGCGGGCAGACAGAAGTCTGCGCAAGGACTTTAGAATACGAGAATTTCAGGGCCGAGTCAATGAAAGAGGAGGCGTCGTCTCAGCCCTCTGCGCCGCCGGGATCGGCCCTGTGACGACTTCCACGCGGGAAGATCTCTCGGAGTACCCCTGCCCCACACAACCAACCCTGGCTCGAACCCCTGACGGCCCGTCTCGGCACCCTCGCACCGAATCCAGACATCGCCTCCCGGCAGCCTCTGCTATCATGGCTCCCGCCAGGATTGTCTCTCTACGCGGGCACACTATGCCTCGGCATATCTATCTCAAGGCTTTCGGCCTCGCGGTCCTCATCGCCGGATCACTCGACATCTCCGACGCCCTGCTCTTTTACGGCCTGCGCGGAACACCTCCTCGCCTGCTCCTCCAGGTCATTGCCAGCGGACTCCTTGGCCCTCTGGCCCTCCATCTCGGCCTCTTCGCCGCCCTGCTCGGCCTCGTTATCCACTACACCATCACCGCGTTCTGGGCCTCGCTCTTTCTCGTCATGACTCGGCGCTTCTCCGGGCTCCTGCGCCACGCGCTGTCCGCCGGAGCTGCCTATGGGGCTCTCATCTACCTTGTCATGAACTACCTGGTTCTGCCGCTTTCCCGCGTCATAGCCCACCCGGTTTTCAGCCTCCCCGTTTTCGCAAATGCAGTTCTGGCCCTTGTCTTCTGCATGGGCATACCCATCGCCCTCGTCAGCAAAGCCGTCCTCCGGAACAGCACTCCCGCCATTCCCGCCTGAGCGACATGCCCATCGGTGAAATCATCGATTGCCGGGTCCCCACTTGTTATAACGATGGGCGGCTCCCCGCTTGTTATCCTGTCAAAGAAGAACTCTACCCGGCAGCATCCCCCTGAAAACGACCCGCACCCATCCTCGACCCCAGAAACACAGCGCCGGACTCCTCCTGTATCGGCGCAAACCCAACGCCCATCTCGAAGTCCTGCTCGCCCATCCCGGCGGCCCCTTCTGGACGCACCGCGACCTCGGCGCCTGGACCATCCCCAAAGGCAGCGTCGTCCCCGGCGAAGACCTTCTCGCCGCCGCCTGCCGCGAATTCCGCGAGGAAACCGGCCTCACGCCCCCCTCCGAGGAACCCGGCCGCTACTTCCCGCTCGGAGACATCCAGCAGCTGAGCGGCAAAATCGTCAGCGCATGGGCCTTCGAGGGCGACTTCGACCCTGCCGGCCTGGTCAGCAACACCTCGCCCATCGAGTGGCCACCCCGCTCGGGCCGCGAAGTCGAAGTCCCGGAAATCGACCGAGCCGAATGGTTCGCCATGCCCGCTGCCCGCAACAAGATCCTCCCCGCACAAATTCCCTTTCTCGACCGCCTCGCCCGGCACCTCGCGAAAAAGTAATCCCGCAGGCTGGCGGTCATCTGGAAGTTTGAAGCCGAACTCCCCCAACCGGCGCTACAATCAGGCCGGGAGGCTTGCAAGAATGAAACGCCTCGTCTTTGACATGATCCAGCACGGCCAGACGGCCGAGCTCGCCGCCCAGCTTGCCAACCACGCGCAGCTGGCCGAGGCTCAGAACGCTGACGGCATCTCCGCTCTCCGCGCCGCCGTCTATCACCACCAGCCCGCGATTCGCGACCTGCTCCTGCCCTACCTGCCCGAACTCGATATCTTCGACGCTTCCTCCGTCGGAGACATCGAACGCATCGAGCAGCTTCTCTCCTTCGATCCCTCGCTCGTCGCCAGTCACTCCACAGATGGTTGGACGCCGCTGCATCTTGCCGCCGCCTTCGCCGATGAGGACACTGTCCACCTGCTGCTTTCGAGAGGGGCGGACGCCCACGCCCGTTCCCACAACGATCTGGGCAATCAACCATTGCATGCCTGCGTCGCACGCTTCGGCTCGCTCGCCTCGGCTCGCGCTCTCATCGAGGGCGGAGCCGACGTGAACGCGACCCAGTCCGGCGGCATCACGCCGCTCCATCTGACCGCGGCACAGGGCAAAACGGAGATGCTCCAGTTACTGCTCCGGCATGGCGCATCGCCCTCCGCCCGCACAGACGAAGGCAAGCTGCCGCTCGACCTCGCACGCGAACGAGGCCACACCCAGGCTGCCGAGCGGCTCGCGGCGCTTTCGTCGCCCAATTAACAGCGGTGAGGCGCTTTGCAAGGGGCCTCATCTTTCTAGAGCATTTCCCCTATTGGTATAGACCGAAGAGAGAATCTCAACGCAGCTTTTCCGTTAAGAAAAGCTGCGCTTGGTTGATTTCAGAAGGTTCACAGGAATAGGGGAAATGCTCTAATCCATCTGGTCGATGATTTCCTGCAGCGTCGGCTTGTGCTTGCGCTTGCGTTTTGTGTCGCGCGGCTCGCCCTCGATCACGCGTTCGGGTTTTGGCTGCCCCACCCGTTCCCGGGCTGTCGCCTTTACCGCCTTCACCTTGGAGAACACCCGCTTCTTGGCCCGTCTTGCCATCGTGGCTATCACGTTAGCACCGTTTTCCAGCCGCTGCCGTGAAATACTGACTCCGGGTGATAGATCCCAACTCCCCCTTTGGAGACCGGTCATGGAAGAGCGCGATTTTTTTGACGAAAAACAGGAACAACGCACGCACACGCTCACTTGTCCCCACTGCGGCCAAGCCGACGAGTACCAGATCGGCTGGCTGGTCCGCCGTAAAAAGGCCTCACTCCCTCGTCATGCCGACGAGCGCGACCGCGCCCGCTTTGCCAAGGCGCAGTCCTACATGGTCCGCCGCGACGATGTGGTCGCCTGCAAAAATATCCGCTGCCGCAAGCGCTTTGAGGTCACCTCGCTGCAATCGGTAGCCTTCTTGCAATCGGCCTGAACCATGTTCCCCCTCAACCGGAAGCGGGCATCGGGAGCCATTTTCCTGCTGTTCGCTTCATTCGCTTTCGTCACCGCGTGCCCTGCCGCCGCACAACGGCCCGCGCCTCAGAAAGGCGCCACCCCACATCTGCACAGGAGCTATCTCGGCTTCGACACGAACCTCTACCCGGGCGATGCCATGCTGCCTGAGTTCCGCAAGCAGTTCGCCTATCTCGGCTACTGGCTCAATGACCCACCAGGTATGTCGACCAACGAATGGGTGGGCAAGCGCGCCGCCGTCCTCCACGCGGGCTTTGGATTTCTCATTCTCTTCAATGGCCGCCTCGACAAGGAGCTCCGCCACAATTACGCCGCAGCCCTTGGCGAGTCCGACGGGATGGACGCCGCCCGCGCGGCCAGAACTGAAGGCTTTCCGCCCAACGCCATCATCTTTCTCGATCTCGAAGAAGGCGGCCGCATGCTCCCCGAGCAGCTCGCCTACATCGGAGCCTGGATCCACGCGGTCCGCGCACAAGGCTACCGCGCCGGTGTCTACTGCGCTGGAATCCCCTTCCGGGACAGCGGCCAGACACTCACCACCGCCGACGACATCACCGCCCACTTCCCGGGCACTGCCATCTGGATCGCCAACGACCAGTGCCCACCCGCGCCCGGCTGCGTCGCCCGCGCCCTTCGGCCCTCGCAAAGCGGCTTTCAGCACGCCCTTGTCTGGCAGTTCTCCCAGTCGCCGCGCCGTCACCAGTTCACCCGCGCCTGCGAGGAAACCTACGCCCGCGACGGCAACTGCTACCCGCCTGGCCTGCCGCGGAACGAGCGCACCGCCGTCGATCTCGACACCAGCACCACCCCCGACCCCTCCGCCGGCCGCTGAGCCGCCGATTCATCCGCCGGAATTCGATCCCGCCCCGAAACTGCGGGCCGTCCCTTGCATCGAATAGAGTAGCCTTATCCAATGCCAGCGCAAGTCCCCATTCCGGTCGACGCTGCTTCCCGTTCCGCGCGCCTCTTTGACAGCCAGGGCCGCGCCATCACGGACCTGCGCGTCTCCATCACCGACCGCTGCAACTACAAGTGCGTCTACTGCCGCACTGGCAATCAGGGCGCGCTCTACTCTGAGCTGCCGATCTCCGACTACCTGCGGCTCATCCGCGTCTTCGTTTCGCTCGGGATTGAAAAAGTCCGCCTCACCGGCGGTGAACCGCTGCTGCGCCACGGCCTGCTCGACCTGCTGCGCGAACTCGCTGCCCTGCGTACCCTCGACGGTGAACCGCTCGACCTGGCGCTCACCACCAACGGCCACCTGCTCGAATCCATGGCCGCGCCCCTGCGCGACGCCGGCCTGCAGCGCGTGACCGTCAGCATGGATGCCGTCAACCCGGATGCGTTTCATCGCATCACGCGCGTGCCCGGCAGCTTCCACCAGGTGCTGGCCGGCATTCGCGCGGCCAAAGCCGCGGGCCTCGAACCGCTCAAGGTCAACTGCGTCCTGCTGCGCGGCTTCAACGATGACCAGATCGTGCCCTTCGCCGAATTCTCCCGCCGCGAAGGCGTCATCGTCCGCTTCATCGAGTTCATGCCCCTCGAAGAAGACCGCCTCTGGAGCCCCGAAGTCGTCATCCCCTTCCGCGAGGTCGTTGACCGCCTCGCCACCCTGCGCCCCGTCGTACGGCTCACGCCCAACGCCGCCAGCGAAACCGCCGTGCGCTTCACCTTCGACGACGGGCTTGGAGAAATCGGCATCATCGCGCCCGTTTCGCAGGCCTTCTGCGGGCAGTGCTCGCGTGTCCGTCTTACCTCGGATGGGAAAATCCGCACCTGCCTCTTCTCGCAGTCCGATCATGACCTCTATGGCGTGATGAACAGCGGCGGCAGTGACCACGACCTCGCTGACTTCATCCAGCGCACGATCCTGAAAAAAGAGGCCCGCCATCACATCGGCGAGCCCGGTTTCCTCAAGCCTTCCCGCAGCATGGTTCACATCGGCGGCTGAGGCTCTTATTCCATTGTCAAAAAATCAGTGGCGGCCGCTCTGGCCGCTTCCTTCCTTTAGTGAAAATCCACGCACTCGCGGCCCGAGCAGAGCTGGTAACCGCCCTTCGCGGGCAATATCTCCAGCGGCACCGGACGATCGCCCACGAAGGCATGCCATGAGGCTTCCATGATCTGCTCGCCGCCGATATTCAGCACCACGAAGCGCTTATGGCCGATGAACCCAAACCCGTATGCACCCGGCCCCAGACGATGCCCGCCAAAATCCAGCGGCACTTCCGTCAGCAGATAGCCCTGGTACTTCTGCTTCACTTCCGTGGAGTAGCCGGAGGTATCCACCAGCGCGGCCAGCATGAATTTGCCGTTGGCAAAGTGCACTCCGCACGAGTTCCGCCCCTGCGTCGGGGCCGTCTGCCCGCGGAAAAACACCGTCGCCGGCATAATCTTCGATGCAGCTGTCCTGTCCAGGATCTTTGCGGTTGCGGCGTGCGCCGGAAGCTGCGCGACCAGCAGCATGCCTGCGGTCAGTAATCCCAAAAACAACCCACTGCGTCGACGGCTCAATAAATGCATTTTGACTCCTCCCGAATTTCGATCATCATACGCCCGCGCCAGTGAATCCGCGCGTCTTGCAATTTCCGGCCAGGTCAGTCTCTGCCCTTGGCGGATTCCCCGCTACAGCGCTTACACTTCCAGTCTTCACAACCTGGACGCCGCCGATGGCTTCTTGCTCAGGAAAAGATCACTCCAAACGCCATTGGTCCGCCCGCGCGCGAAATGAAAACCCTTCAGCGGATAACGCCCTTGCCCTCTTCCACGGTATATACCTTGTCTACCGCCGGCAGGTGCACTTTCTCGATGGCCCCGCTCGGCCAATGAATTTCAACCAGTTCAATCGTCTCTGCCGTGCCCAGCCCAAAGTGCAACCGCGGATCATTCGTCGAAAGAAAGCTTCCGCCGCTCATTACGTCCGAGCGTTGGCGCATGCCATTGGCTGTCACGTACACCGACGCTCCGATGGCATCCTTCGGGCCTTTCGGGCCGCCGATCAGCTTGATAAGGACCCAGTGGTTCTTGTCCTCATAGACGTTCTTCAGAAGCACCGGATGACCGTCCATCACATTGATCACGACCGCCGTTTTCCCGTCATTGAATAGGTCGCCGAACGCCGCGCCCCGGCCCACAATCACGTCTGCAAGCCCGGTGCCTTCCACCGCCGGCATCAGGTCAAACTTCTTCCCGCCCAGGTTCTTGAACAGCAGCGGCCGCTCGGCGTAACTCATGCCCCAGTTGTTCTGGTCCACCTGGGGATAAACGTGGCCGTTCACATAAAGCAGATCCTTCCAGCCATCGTTGTCAAAGTCGAGGAATCCAACGCCCCAGCCCAGAAACGGAATCGTGTCGCGCGCAATGCCCGTCTGGTAGCTCACATCGGTGAAGTTCGCCTGCCCGAGATC
>JAJZJJ010000116.1 GCA_021810175.1 Acidobacteriota bacterium
GCATAACGATCCAGAACTTTTCTCATCCAGGGGGTCTGGACCTGTTCTTCGTGTTCCAGGATGTGCAGCGTGGCCGCGCGTTCGGCTTCGTCGTCCGATTCAGCTTCAGGCTGCGTGGAGGAAGATCCCCGCGTGGCGTCGGACTCAGCAGAAGTTTCGTCAGTCCGCTCTTTCTTCTTGCGATTTTTTCCAATGAACAGCAGGCTGAGGCTTGGAGTCCAGGTCAGCGCAAGAGCGAGAGAGGTGACCAACGACACCGACATCGTGATGGCCAGCGCGCGGAAAAATACGCCGGTCAGTCCGGTGACACCGATCAGAGGGAGAAAAACGACAATGGGGGTGACCGTGGAAAAGACCAGCGGGGTCGTGATCTCTTTGAGCGCGCTGCGCACGGCGTCCACGCGGGCCTGCCCTGCGTCCATGTGCATCACCACGTTCTCGACGACGACAATCGCGTCGTCGATGACCAGGCCCACAGCAGCCGCCAGTCCGCCCAGTGTCATCAGGTTGAAGCCTTCGCCGGTCACGTAAAGGAAGGCGATGGTGATGAGAATGGTGGAAGGGATCACGAGGCCGGCAACCAGAGAAGACCCCCAGTCGCGAAGAAACAGAACGAGGATGATGGAAGCCAGGATGAGGCCGATCAGAATGGCGTCGCGGACGCTGGTAATGGACGCCTGGATCAGATCAGCCTGCTGGTAGAAGGGCTGAATCTTGACTCCGGAAGGCAGCGTCTTTCGGATGTTCGCGACTTCGCTCGAAACTTCATGAGAAACGCCCAGCGCGTTGGACCCGATCTGGCGCAGTACGTTCATCAGCACAGCCGGGTGCCCGTCCGCGGTCACGATGGTATAGACGGGCTTGGTGCTGTCCACCACTTTCGCGATATCGCCGATGTGAATGGGGACGCCGTTCGGCGTCAGCTTGACCACCACCTGCGCCAGTTCCTGGGCGGAGTGCACCTGGCCACCGACCAGACCGAGCAGGAGCTCGTGATGGCTCTGGTAGAGGCCGGGCGACTCGATGACGTTGGTGCTGGCGATGGCCGCCATCAGGTCGCTGATGGTGGTCTGCGTCGCCAGTAGCTGGGCGGAATCCGGAACGACATGGACTTCCGGAATCTGTCCTCCCTGCACGGTGATGTTGCTGACGCCGGGCAGCCGGTTCAGCCGCGGCTTCAACTGATACTCCGCCATTTCCCACAGATCGGTAAGCGGCATTGTGTCGGAAGTAAGGCTGTAGCCGAGCATTGGGAAGGATGCGAAGCCAAGCCGATTCGTGGTGACAACGGCAGTCGGCGGGAGCGTCTGCCGAATCTGCGTCACGGCGGAGTTGACCATCTGCAGCGCCTGGATCATGTCCACGTTCCAGTTGAAGAACATGTCCACTTCCGCCTGGCCACGGCTGGTTACGGAGCGCACCGTAACCAGGCCCGGCACGGTGTTGATTGCATTTTCCACCGGGCGCGTGATGGTCACTTCCATCTGTTCGATCGGCATGACGCCGTTGTCGATACCGATGACGACGCGAGGGAAGCTGGTGTGCGGAAATACGGCAACCGGCATCTGGAAGGCGAGATAGCCCCCGGCCATGGCAGCGATAAGTGTGAAGAAGATGATCGTGCGAGTGTGGCGGACGACCCAGAACGGTTTAAGCTTCCGGGCTCGTACAGGCGGGGCCTCGGTCCGGGTCGCCATCAGTCCGCGCTCCCCGCGTCTGTCTTTTTGGCAGTGGGCGCCACGACCTGGACATGCGTGCCATCATCGAGCGCGTATGCGCCGACGGTCACGATCTGGTCGCCAGCCTGAATGCCGGACAGTATCTGGGTTTCATCTCCGGACTGGACCCCTATTTTGACCTCATGCCGGTGGGCGATGTTGTCAGGTCCTACGACCATCACATGCTTGCCACCGCCCGCGTCCTCCACGATTGCCGCCGTAGGAACAACAAGCGCGTTCGGGATCGTCCGGGCAGTAATGGCCACCTGCACAGGAGTTCCCGGCTTGAGAGTGTTGTCTTTGTTTTCCACCTTTACCCAGACCTCGACGGTGGTGGATCCGGGGTCAAGAGCCGCATTGACGAGCATCACTTTTCCATCCACCGGGCGATCCAGTCCGGGAACGGTGACTTTGGCCGGGGCGCCGACCGGCAGCCGCTGAACCAACATCTGAGGCAGATGCGCCTTCGCGATCAGCACGGAAGTATCCATGACCGTGACCAGCGGGGAACCGGCGTTGGCCATTTCTCCCGCGTACAGGGGCCGCTGCGTCACATAGCCGTTGATGGGGCTTCGAATTTCCGAGTACGCCAGAGTGGCCGCGGCTTTATCGTAGCTTCCCCGCGCCTGCTGAAGCTGTCCGGCGGCGCTCTCCAGTTCCGCTGTCCGGTTCACCTGCTGGAGCGCCTGGAGCTTGCGCAACTGAATACCGTACTGGGTCTTGGCCTGCACCAGGGCCACTTTGCTCTGGTCTACGGTGCGGCCCGGCAATGCGCCTTCCTTGAACAGCTTCAACTGGCTGGTGTAGATGCTCTGTTGAAGGTCCACTTCCGCCTTGGCCTGGGCCAGGTCGTGCTCCGCCTTTTGCACTTCCTGCGGCACGGTTGACCGGGTAATGGTCTGGTACTGCGCTTTGGCCTGCTGGTATTGGCCCTGGCTGCTGAGGGCCGCGCCGGTAAGGTCCCTGTTTTCCAGGGTGGCCAGCAATTCTCCTTTGTGAACCTTCTGTCCTAGCCGCACGTACAGGCGCGCGATGGGCGCGCTGATTTTGGGCGCGAGAATCGCCTGATGGAGCGCGGTCAGCATGGCCTCTCCGCGCAGCGTGACCGGGATGGCGGCCTGATGGGCCGGAACGGCCTGCACGTCAACCACAGTTGGGGGCGTTTTGTCCTTGCTGCCGCAGCCGGTCAGCAGCATTCCCGGCAACGCAGCCCAGAGTGTCGCCCGGGCGATATTCCGTTTCCATGCGGCAGATTGCGGACGCATCAAGAGTTCCTCTTTTCGTTCACGGCAGCTTTCCTGTCAGCCGTTCCAGGTTGGCCACGGCCACGTGATACCGGACCGCACCGTCGGCGGCCAGGGTTTCCGTTGTCAGATATGTGTTCTGTGCGTCGACAACCTCCACCACGGTGGCCTCGCCTGCCTGGTACCGCAGGGTGCTCAGGCGCAGGCTTTCCCTGGCCTGGTCCACGCTGTGCAGCAATGAAGTGAAGGAAGCCGAAGCTGTTTTCACCTCGTTGGAAGCTGCATCAATGCTCGCCATCAACTGGCGCTGCGCCAGGGTCAGGTTCGCTTTGGCCAGGTTCTGGCGAATCTGGCTCTGCTTGACGTGAGAATGGGTTGCAAACCAGTCCCAGACCGGAACGTTGACGCCGGCTGAGGCGGAATAGCCGAGAAATCGCTCCCCGGATGGTCCGTACCTTTGGAAATACGGCGCATCGAGACCGTAGTTGTAGGCAAAGGTAAAGGACGGCAGATAGCCGGCCCTCGACGCGAGCACGTCGGCGTTGGCCGCCTGGAGGCCGGCCGTCGCGCTCTGCAGCTCGGGGTTCTTGAAGTTGGCGAGTTTTTTGATCTCCGCGTCATCCGGGAGGGTCATGGTGGAATTCAGCGGGTCGCTTAAAACGTAGGGAGTGGCGGGATCGGGAAACAGCAGCACGCCCAGAGACTCGTGCGCCTGCAGTGCGGCCAGGGCGGCATCTCCGTGATCGCGCTGGCGCTGTTCGAGCTGCAATTCCGCCTTGAGTACGTCGGCGTGCGCGACCTCCCTGGCAGCTTCCAGCTTTTTGGTCAGATCGACAAATCGCTGGGCCTCCTGCTGGGCTTCGCGGGCGGCCTGCAGCTTGCGGTCCGCCGCCAGTACGGAGTAATAGAACTGCGTCACAGTCAGATAGAGTCCGCGCTGGGCAATGTCCTGTTCCGCTTCCGCCTGCAGTTGCGCCGCGAAGGTGGCGTGGTATTTGGCGATGGCCGCCAGGCTCATGTTTTCGGTGGCCTGGAACTGGCTGATGTACTCGTGCACGGCATTGTTGGCGATGAACACCGGGCCAGATTCCCCGGGAAGCGTGCCGCCAAATGGCCGGCCGTTCGATTCTGTAAAAAGGTATTCGCCGATGATTTCCGCCTGGGGCAGCAGTGCGCTGCGCGCGATCGAGCGGTCATACCGGGAGGCCGCATAGGCAGCCCGCGCGGATAGCAGCGACGGCTCAATTTTAAGAGCTCGCTGCTGCGCTTGCGCCAGGGAGATGGACACCGGAGGCGTTGCGGCCCGCGGCCGGGAAAGATTGGACAAAGTAACCGGCGGGGCAGGCACCGGGGGCTCGGGAGTCCGTTGCGCACGCGAATGCAGGCAGCAGAGGATGCACGCGCAGCACATGAGCGTTGCGCGCCTGATTCTGGACCGGCCCGGCGCGTGCGAGGTCCGGATGGGGTGATTCAATTTCAGAGAAGCACCTGCCATGGTTGCCACAAGCTGTGTTGCCGTGTTGATCAAGGTTCTCCCGTTGATCCATTGTGCCGGGCTCAATCTGAAAATTTCCTGAATGCTTCCACGGAAGCGGGGACTTAGCCGGTGTTGCGCAACCCGGCGGAGATGCCGTTGATCGTGGCGGCAATGGCGCGCTGCAGCGGCTCGCTTACTTCGCCGCCGTGTTTGCGGCGCAGCAGTTCCACCTGGATCAGGCTCATCGGGTCCACGTAGGGATTCCGCAGACGGATGGAGCGGGCGAGAACCGGGTTGGTCTCCAGCAGAGCTTTCTGTCCGGTAACGGCCAGCAGCGCTCCGCGCGTGCTCTCGTACTCCGCCTGCAGATGGTTGAACACGTGCTCCCGAAGCCGTGCGTCGGAGACCAGCATGGAGTATTGCCGCGCGATGAGGAAATCCGCTTTGGCAAGCGCCAGCTCCACGTTCCGGATCAGGTCGATAAACAGCGGAAATTCCTTCATCATCTGCTGAAGCACTGGCAGATGGCCATGGTGAATGGAGGCTTGCAGAGCGTGTCCCACGCCGAACCAACCGGGGATTCCGTGGCGGCTCTGCATCCAGCCGAACACCCAGGGGATGGCGCGCAGATCGGCGAAACTTCCTTTTCCTTTCCGGCGTACCGGACGCGATCCGATCCGGGCATACTCCAGCTCGTTGACCGGGGTGGCCTCCGAAAAATACTGGAGAACCGCTTCATTTTCTGGAATGTTTTTGCGGTAGAAGCCATACGCCGTGCTGGAGAGTTCTTCGCAGACCTCTTCCCAACCGGGCATCATTTCTCCCGTGCGCTGGCCGCCGGGGCGGGTCGACTCCGGCCGGGCCAGCGCATCCAGCGAGGCGGCGATCATCAATTCCAGGTTCCACTCGGCCAGCACCACGTCGGAGTATTTCCAGTGCAGGACTTCGCCTTGCTCGGTGATACGAAGTTCGCCGTTGAATGCGCCCACCGGCTGGGCGTAAATGGCGCGATGCGTCGGCGCGCCGCCGCGTCCTACGGTGCCCCCTCGCCCATGAAAGAGGCGCAGGTCCACATCGCATTCCCGTGCGACGGCATAGAGGGCGCGATGGGCTTTGAAAAGCTCCCAGGTACTGGTCAGCATGCCGCCGTCTTTGTTGGAGTCAGAGTAGCCCAGCATCACCTCCTGCCGGCGCGCCCAGGAGTTCAAAAGCGGCTGATAGGCAGGGGTGGTCCAGATTTCCCGGCAAATGGCAGCGGCCCCTCGCAGATCTTCGATCGACTCAAACAGAGGGACGACCTGCATGGCCGCGCGGCCTTCGCCCGCCAAGCAGGAAACGCCCTGGGTGCGCGCCAGGTGCAGAACGCGCCAGACATCCTCCGCGCCGGTTGCGCCGCTGATGACGTACTGCTGGATCGTTTCCACCGGCTCATCGCGCTGAATCTCCGCAATCGCGCGAAATGTGGAGAGAACGTCCGCCGTTTCCGGGGACAACGGGGCAGCGAAATTTTCCTGCGCTGCTTTCTGCTCGGGCAGTTCGGCGATCTCAAGCAAGGCCTGTCGATGCAGCCGCGCGTGCTGGCGAATATCAAGCGTGTGGAGATGCAGGCCGAACGTGCGCACCTCGCGCAGCATGGGATCGATCAAGCTGCGGGCAAGGCGGACGCTGCCATGTTCGGCAAGGCTGCTACGCAGCAGATTCAAGTCCTCCAGCAATTCGGTTGCGGAGCGGTAAGGCGGCAGCACAGCGGGCTTTTCCGCGGACTGCTGCATGCCCGCCTGCACCCGCAGATGGATGCAAACGGCGAAGCGGCGATAAAGTTCGTGCGCAAACCTTTCGGCAAGATCGATTCCGGAGCGTTCCAGCAGCGACAGGTAAAAATTCAGCTTCTGTTGCAACTCCGGGGCGATCACGACGCGCTGCGAAGAGGGCGTGAGAAGATCCACGATGCGCTGCAGATGTTCAGAGTAGAACGTCAGCAGTTTGCGACGGGCCATGGCGATCGCTTCATGGGTGACCGCTGGCGTTACGTTCGGGTTACCGTCCCGGTCTCCTCCGATCCAGGAACCGAATCGAACCATTTGCGGAAGGTCGATGGATTCGATGGCCATGCCGTATTCGTCGCGCAGCGCAGCCGAAATCTCGTCAAAAAGCCTGGGCAGCGTCTCAAAAATCGCAATGTCGTAATAATCCAGTCCGAGTTTGATTTCGTCCTGCACAGCAGGGCGGTGGCTGCGCACTTCGTCGGTCTGCCAGAGCGCAGTGATCTCGGCCAGAATGGCGTCTTCCCTGGACGCCAGCTCCTCGGCCGGAATGGGAACCTGATCCAGGCTTTCCAGCAGGTCGCTGATCCTGCGCCGTTTGAAAAGGACCGATCGGCGGGCAACTTCTGTCGGATGGGCGGTAAAAACCGGGACCACGCAGATTCTGGCCAGCAACTGCAAGGCGTCGCTGGCGGAAATGCCCGCCTCGCGCATCCGCCTCAGGGTCCCGCGCAGTTCTCCGCGCTGTGGTTGACTGCTCCCTTCCAACAGACGATGCGCGCGCCGCCGCCGTTTGCGATGGTTGGTCTCAGCCAGGTTGATCAGTTCGAAGTAAAAGCCGAAGGCCCGCGTCAACTGCTCGGCGAATTCGATGTCATAGCCCTGAATGCGTGCAACGGCATCCTGCAACAGGGCGTCGGCAGACCGTACATCTCCCTGCAGACGAGCTTCGCGCGCTTCCGTAGTCACGCGACGAAGGTCCTCCACGGCCTGGAACAAGGCATCGCCAGCCTGCTCGCGCAATACTCGACCGAGCAGGATCCCAAGCGAGCGAACGTCGCGGCGCAGAGGCGCCTCTTTCCGCACGGAATCGAAGGATTGCAGTTCCTGCAATCTCTCGGACCAGTCTTCAGGACTCCACAATAATTCGCTTAAGCGTCGCATCGTCGATATCTGCATTATGCAGGATGGACCGTGAGGATTTCAGTGACTGGGTCACGGAGCGAGGGCCGTCTGCTCTTCCATCTGCTGCATCAGCGACTCCCATTCCGCCATGGAGGCCTCGTGTTCGGCACGAAGATTTCTCAGCTGCCCGTCCAGAGTCTGGTACTTTTCGGCGGAAACGTAGATCGCCATCTCCTGCTCCGCGATCTGAATCGCTGCCTCCAGGCGGGGAATCTCTTCCTCCAGCGCATCACAACGCTCCTGCATCTGTCGCAGGCGGATGGGGTTGATGCGCTTCGGAGCTGGGCTACTTTCCAGGACCGCGGGTGGTAGTGGTGACGAATGTGTATTTCCGTTTACGGTTGCGGGCACGGTGGCCGACGGCTTCCCGGTATCGGGCTTCGCCCGCCGTGATGTTTGCCACAGATAATCCTCATAATTCCCCGTGTAGGCATGCACCGCGCCG
>JAJZJJ010000117.1 GCA_021810175.1 Acidobacteriota bacterium
CACCCCAAAGACGTTCACCACCGTCAGCACGGCGATGATCACCAGCCCTGCCAGGTTCGCCGTGTTCACTCCGATGTCCATGTTCCCCAGCACCATCGGCCCCAGATGCCACGCCGGAACATGCCCGATGTGCCACAGCCAGTGCGAACTCGATATCGACGGGAAAAACACCCCCAGAAACTTCCCAAAGGCCACCGCCACCGCCGCAATCGTCCCCGTCTGGATCACCAGGAACAGCGTCCACCCGAACAGGAACCCCGGTAGCGGCCCTATCGCCTCCCGCAGGTACACATACTGCCCGCCCGCGTCCGGCATCATTGCCGCCAGTTCGCCGTAGCTCAGCGCGCCGATCATCGTCATCACCGCCGTCACAACCCAGGCAGCAATCAACAACGCCGGTGACCCCACATCCCGGCTGATCTCGGCCGGGACCAGGAAAATCCCCGACCCGATCATCGACCCCACCACAATCGCCGTCGCACTGAACCACCCAAGGGTCGGCTCCAGATGCGCTTGCACCGGCGCATTCACTGTCTTCTCGGCTGTTTCTGTCACGCCTCTCCTCTTTAGGAAGAATCCCTAGCCCAGAATCCGCAAAAACTCCGCCGCCCGCCCGCCGGTCGGCACCGGTTCTACAACCCTCCCGAATACTGCCGAAATCACCGCCACGCTGTCCGCTCCTGCCTCGATCACCGATCGCGCGTTCTCCGCGGTAATCCCCCCTATCGCCACCAGCGGCCGCTGTGTCAACCGCCTTGCCGCTCGAACGCCCTCCAGCCCGATCACAGGATCTGGATTTTCTTTGCTCCGCGTTGCAAATACAGGCCCCACAGCAATATAGTCCACCGCCGCCTGATCCGCTTCGGCTATCTGCTCCGGATTGTGAGTGGAAACACCAAGCACACGGCCCGGGCCAAGAATCCGCCGCGCTTCCTGGGGCGCAAGATCCTCCTGCCCCACATGCGCGCCATCAAATCCTGCCTGCTCTACCAGGTGCACCCGGTCATTCAGAATCAGCGTCGGATCCGGCCCCGCCCCATTCCGAATCCAGCGCGCGTCATCCAGCACCTGCTCATCGCTGCCTGTCTTGTTGCGGTACTGCAGAATCGTGGCCCCGGCATCCACCACCCGACGAACCAGCCGCAGCAGTTCTCCGCGCCGGATCTCCGGATCCGCTGACAGAATTCCACCATCCAGAATGGGATAGAAAGAAGGAAAGTCTTGCCTCGCACTCATCCCCAAGAGTGTAAGCGCAATCTCACGGGTAAAGAAACAGGGCGCAACCACATTTGGCTGCGCCCCCTCGATTCCATCAGGAATTGTTTGCCGCTCTAATTGAACGGCTCGCTCGGCACCGGCCCGGAATGAAGCGTCTGTGCCTTGCAATCATGGCACGCTTCCAGAAGCGCTCGCTCGCGTAGGTTCACATAGCTGCCGAGGGGTTTGTGGCAGTCAGGACAGAGCAACACAGTCGTTGTCTTGACAAGGTACAGTGCGGTCTTTTCGACAGGCACCGCGTGGGTGGTTTCGACGGCGTACCTCATACAAATTGCTCCTCTCCTTGGGAGAATTGCGTCGGCACCCTGATAACTGAGCTTATCTGTGCTTTGGTGGGTTTTCTCGATGCGTGACTATCCGAAGCGCTTTGAGGTTCCTCAGCAAACACTACGGGGTCGTTAACTGAGATGAGCGCCGCGCCTGACAGGTTGCTCGCTCACAGCCCGAAATTTTCTGGCTTCTTCTGAAGACTCAGAAGAAGCCGCCGATAAGGTCCTGTAACCGGAGATTCCAATGTCCTCGCCCATTCCGCCACTGCCCCACGTACTGGTCGCAACCGATGATCCGGAGGCCAGGCAGCAGCTCGCCGCCCTGCTCGATGAATGGCACTATCCCCATATCCTGGTGGAAGATGGCGTCTCCGCCCTGCGCTTTCTCACCCATCCCCAGCCTCCCGGCGTTGCCCTCCTCGACGCGGATCTGGACTCCGTCTCCGGCCTCCAGGTCATCCACTCCCTGCGTCACCGCTACCAGCAGGCCCAGACCTGGCTCATGCTGATGGGCCGCGAGGCCAGCGCCGGAGGCGTCCAGATGGCTGCCGAAGCCGGCGCCGACGACTTTCTTCTCAAGCCCGTCGCCGCATCCGACCTAAGAGCTCGGTTGCGCGTTGCCGAACGCGTCCAGGTCCTCACGCAGCGTGTCCGCGCAGAAAGCGAAGCGGCACGCTTCCATGCCTGCCACGACTCCCTCACCGGCCTGTTCTCCCGCGAAAGCATCCTCAAAGAACTGTTCCGCGAAACCGATCGCGTACAGCGCATGAAGACACCCCTCGCCTATCTGCTGATGGACCTGGACTCCTTCTCGCTCATCAACTTGAATTACGGCTACTCCACCGGCGATCAGATCCTTCGGGAACTCACTCACCGCCTCAACCGGCACCTGCGCACCTACGACCTCGCCGGCCGTTACGGCGAAGACGAATTCCTCGTCGCCCTGCCCGGCTGCCCCATTGAAAGCCACCTTCCCATGGCCGAGCGCATGCGCCAGGCGGTCCTCGACCGCCCCTTCGAGATCGGCAAGGACCGCGTCCTCGTCTCGGCCAGCATCGGTGTCGCCCAAAGCATGGGCCGCTCACCCCTCGTCGTCATGCGAGAAGTCGAACGTGCACTGGCCCGGGCCAAACTGGACGGCCGCAACTGTATTCGGGAAGCCCCAACCAACAATGATCCCGATCTGGCCGTCCCCGAGTCCAACCCGCTCGTCATGCGACTGCCCGATACTCCCTCGGGCAAACCAAACTAGCGCATGTCAACAGGCTGCAGCCCCCAAACGCTTCAGCCCACGCCCCGGTTTCCGTCCCACTCCAGGGCGTGGGCCATCCCCTAACGGTTCTAGTCCTTGTCTGCATACGGATTCTTACTCCGCATGGCCGCCTGATACGCCTTTTCAAGCTGCGGAGGCACCGGCTTGTTCCCCATTGCCTGCTTCCACAAGATCACGTTCAGAATCGCCGGATTCGCCTTGTCCTCATGCTTGAAATCCATCTTCATCGACGCCTGTGCGCCATAAGAATGAATCGTATTCGCCTGGTAGATCAGGCCATTCTTCTCATTGCGATAATCGGCGCTGTATGGCGGCTGATTCCCCTTGCCCTGAAACTCCCGCTCCATCACCGGCGCAAAGGCATCGTTGTTGTTCATCGGTGGAATCCCCATCAGGTCCTCCGCCGTGTGCAGCATGCTCGCCGTCGTGTAGAAGGTACTGTCCACCACCGGCTTCGCCAGGTGAGGCGCGTATTTGCTGATCACAAATGCAATCGACCGATGCGCATCCACATGATCCGCCCCATTCTGCGCGTCGTCCTCAAGGATCAGGATCGCCGTATTGTTCCAGTACGGGCTGTGCGAAACCGCATCCACCACGCGCCCCACCGCCAGGTCATTGTCCGCCACCGAAGCCTCCGGTGTGGGCATCCCGGGCCTTGTCCCCGCCGTATGATCATTCGGCAGACGAAGCTGCACAAAGTCCGCCATCGGATCCGGCTTTCCTGCCTTCACCGCGGCCACCCACTTCCTGAAGTGCCGCAGAAACTCATTCACCCGCAGCTGATCCGGGAAACTCAGGTTGAAGTCCGGATAATTCGGATCAAAATGCCCCACCAGTTGCGGCATGGTCGCCGTGTTCTTGTACAGCAGCGGAATCTTCCACGGATACTTGCTGATTCCACCGCCGTACATCGCCGGAATCTTCTGCCCCTTCAGGATGTAAGGCCGCTTGCAGTAATGCATCGCCTCCGGCGTCCCATAGCGCGGATTTGTGATCGGCCCCTGTCCCACCTTCCCATTGCAGAATGTCGAATGAATGAACTCCGCAAAGTGGTAGAGCGTCTTGTGATGCGCCGTCAGGTCGCCCCAGATATACCCGCTCTCCGGCGTGTCTATATTCGAGATCCCTTCCCTAAGCGGGATACGATTCTCCACCACCCCTTCAAAGTCGTAGAGTCGCTCATCGCTCCGGTAACCCTGCTGCCAGTTGAACTCCGTGTAGTCGCTCGTAATCGCGGCATTTGACCACACATGCCCATCCCCGGAAACCTCTCCTGAGTCGTAAAAGTTATCCAGCACGCCAAATTGCAGCGCCAGCCGGTGCTCATTCGGCGTAATCTTCCAGCCGTACATCGTCAGCGCCGGATCCCCGTTCCCCGCTCCGAGATCGCCCAGGATCTGATCGTAGGTACGGTTCTCCTTGATGATGTAGATCACGTGCTTGATCGGATGGCCGCCCACGGTAAACACAATGTGCCTCTGCTCGGCCGTCATCATGTTGTTCTTGATCGTGTCGTGCGTATACTCGGCCAGGTTCCTCCGTATTTCCCGCCGGCTCAGTGTCGCCAGTGAACCATGCAGCAGCGTCGGAATATACGTGTCCGGGCTGTGAAAATTGAGGTGGGGGCGGAATGGCGATGGATGCGGCGCCGGTGCCTGCGGCATGTCATTCGGTCCAGTGCCCTTCCCTTTGCCGGTTGCGATATATACATCGCTCCCATCCACGGCCACCGCCGTCGTCAGCCATTGTGTGGGGATGAATCCCGCGACCGGGTGGCTCTTCGCAAACGGGTGAATCACCGCCACGTTATCGCCGCCCATGTCGGCAACGTAGATGGTCTTCCCGCTTGGCGACACAGCCACGCAATCCGGAATCGCGCCAAAATAGATCTGCCCCGGCAGCCGCGTGCTGAAGACGCGCTTCTCGTGCATCGCGTCGCCGTTCAAGCTCACCTGTGCCACGGCATCTCGATTCGCCAGCGCCACGTACAGCGTCCGCCCGTCCGGGCTCAGCGCCAGCGAAACCGGATGCGAACTCGACCCCGTATCCACCTTTGGCGGCAGCAACGCCAGTTTGCTCAGCACCTTGCCGGTCGTCAGATTCAGTTCCACGACCTCCGACGCATTCCAGAGCCCGACCCATCCGCGACGCCCATCCCGGCTCGCCACCACGGAAATCGGATACGTCGACGGAACAAAGCTGTGATCCGCAAGATCAAACCGGTGCAGAATCCTCCCGCTGGCCGCGTCGATCAGCAGCGCGTCATCTGAAAACTCATCCGCTACCAGCAGTTCATCGCCCTTCCTGGTCTTCACCACGGCGAGGCCCGTCGGCGCAGGAATCGCCATCCCCGCCGGCACCGGCCGACCTACCCGGTTCTGTATCCTGCCATCCGCCAGCTTCTGCAGCGGAATGAAAATCTCCCGCTCCGGCGTCAGCTTGCCGTCATTCACCCGGTAAACCAGAATCCCATTGCCCGTGTGCGACGCGTTGTGTTGCTCCGGCGCGCTCAGCGAATCCGCGCTGACGTAAAGCTCCTTGCCATCCGACGAAAATGCAATCCCGTTGTACAGCGTCTGCGCTGCCCCTACCTCAAATCGCGGATCGGGATTATCCGTAATCTTCCCCGTCTTGGTATCGAGCAGCGTCATCGACTGCTCATAGTTCGACTGCGCCGTACCGTAACCCGCATTCACCACTGCCAGATAGCGGTGATCTGGAGACCACGCAATCCCCATCGGCAGAGAATTGATTCGCTTCGGCGAACCGGGCACGTCGCCATACAGCATCTTGCTGGTGGGCAGTGCGATCGGATAGTGCTCGACGGTTGCTGAAGCAGTTGTAGGAGCCGTAGCCGCCTGGCCGAACAAAGGCGCTTGCATCACGAGCAATACCAGCGGAAGCACCGCTATCCATCGAGTTGTCATATTTTCATCATCCCCTCGAACCGTTAACCCAAGATAAAACACCTTCCGCAAGTCGCTCGCAACCAATCCTTTTTTGAGGCATCTTCAATTAAGACAGTCCATCCGAACTTCCGGAACAGGAGTAAACATGCGCGAAGTCAAGCTGAAACTTGAAAATATGCACTGCGACGCGTGCGTCCGCCGCGTCACCATGACCCTAGAAAAAACCGGCGCCAAAGTCGACGAAGTCCGCGTTGGCTCCGCCCGCGTGCACGCTCCGGACACGGTCGACGATCCGGCGATCCTTGAGGCCCTCAACAAGGCCGGCTACCCGGCCACCGTCGAAGCGATCCGCGCCTGATGGCTGGCACGACGGCGCCTGGCACCGGCAAACAGGAACTCGAACATATTCGTTTGCGTGTGGAGGGTATGACCTGCGCCTCGTGCCAGGTGCATGTCGAGCATGCCCTCCGCGACGTCCCCGGCGTCTCCGAAGCCAGCGTCAACCTCATGACCCATTCGGCTGACGTCACCTGGAACCCGCGCGCCGCCACCGTCGAGCAGCTGCTGCAGTCCGTCTCCGACGCCGGCTACGAAGCCACTCCCCGCCAGGACCAGGACACCACCGCTCCGGCGGAAGACCGCGGCGAAGAGAAATCCCTCCGCGCCCGAGCATTCTTCACTCTCGTCGGCGGCGCCGTCGTCATGGCCGTGCAGATGGGAGTCACTCCGCATGTGGCCGGAAGTTCCCTCTTCGCCCTGCACGTTGCCCTGCTCATCGTCACCCTCGCTGGAATGATCTTCGGCGGCAGCGCCATCTACGCCGCCGCCTGGCGCGCCGCCCGCCATCGCGGCACCAATATGAACACGCTGGTCGCCCTCGGCACCGGCGCGGCATTCCTGTCCTCCGTCGTCGCCACCTTTGCGCCAGGATTCTTCCTGCGCCACGGCATGTCCGCCGACGTCTACTACGACGCTGTCCTGCTCATCCTCGGCTTCCTCCTCGCCGGCCGCTGGCTCGATGCCCGCGCCAAGCGCCAGACGCTCAACGCTCTCAACGAGCTCATGAAGCTCCAACCCGAGACCGCCCACGTCATCCGTAACGGCGAAGAAACCGAAATCTCCGCAGCCCAGGTCACCAGCGGAGACATCGTCGTCGTTCGCCCTGGCGAGCGCATCCCCGTCGACGGCCAGGTCGTCGAGGGCCGTAGCTCCGTCGACGAATCCATCATCACCGGCGAAAGCCGACCCGTCGTCCGCGCCGCGGGCGACCCCGTCATCGGCGGTTCGCTCAACTATGACGGCGCGCTTCGCTTCCGCGCCACCGCCGTCGGCGAGCAGAGCGTCCTCGCCCAGATGCTGCGCCTCATGGAGCAGGCCCAGTCTTCCAAGGCCCCCATGCAGCAAATCGCCGATCGCGTCAGCGGCATCTTCGTGCCCACCGTCCTCGGCCTCGCGCTGCTCTGCTTCCTCATCTGGACCTTCGCCGCGCACGATGCTGGCAAAGCTCTCGCCATCGCCATCGCCGTGCTCGTCATCGCCTGCCCCTGCGCCATGGGCCTCGCCGTACCCGCCGCCCAAACCGTCGCCGTCGGCCGAGGCGCAAAACTTGGCGTCCTCTTCAAGGGCGGCGAAAGCGTCGAGCGCCTCGCACGCATCGACACCCTCCTCCTCGACAAAACAGGAACCATCACCGAGGGCAAGCCCGCCGTCACTGGCCTTTTCCCCGTTCCCGGCGTAACCGAAAACCAGCTCCTCACCGTCGCCGCTGCCGTCGAGCAGCCCTCCGAACATCCACTCGCCCGCGGCATTCTCGCCGAAGCAAAAAATCGCGGCATCGCGCCCTCGCCCGTTGCCGAATTCCAGGCCCTCCCCGGCATCGGCATCCGCGCGCGCCTCAATGGCGACTGGGCCGAGGTACGCACCGCCACCGATGCAGTAGCCGCCGAAGGCACCCGCGTCGAGGTCCGCAACGCCGATCGGCTCCTCGGCATCATCGAACTCCGCGACACCCTCCGCCCCGGCGCCAAAGAAGCCGTCGCCCGCCTTCATGCACTCGGCCTCAGGCTCGAAA
>JAJZJJ010000118.1 GCA_021810175.1 Acidobacteriota bacterium
ATCCTGCGCCGCCTTCATCAGCGGCAGAAACGCGTATATCGACTGCTTTCCTTCGGGCAACGAAAAGCTCCTATCCGCCAGGCCGGGCACATCTACAGTCAGTGAATCTCCGCTTTCTCCTGAAGGCCTCAGCACGCGCACCAGCAAGCCCGTGTTGTAACCCTCAATGTCGCTCGGCTGCCCATACGGCTTGTGATATCGCGGAACATCACGCGTCATCAGCCCTTCCCCAGCCTTCCGCAGCCGTACGCTCGCGCTCACATACGCATCGCTCAGCGCAAACGCCGCTGCCCGAGCCGGCTCGTTCCTGTACTCCTCAAGTTCCAATGCGACCTGCGCCTGCTTACCTTCGGCTGACGTCAACGAGGTTTGAATCTGTTGCTGACTGGCAGGACCAAATTCCTGCTCAGCCTTACTCAACAGCGTTCGCAGCTTGAAACGCAACGCAATCAACTCGTACTTCCACTCCGCGCGCACCTCGCCGGCTCCCGCCAGCGCCCGCTGCACATCGGCAATTCTGTTCAATATCTGAGGAATCAGCGCTTGAACGCGCTGCGAGCCGCGGAACGCCACACCAACCACCACCTGTTTCCGAATGGATTCCGCCGGCAACCGCACGTCCGTCGTCGCTGTCACCGGATCGTACTCATACCCCGGCACCGCCGTCGCTGACTCTGGCACCAGCCCGCCGTCCACCGTCACGCTCACCGGATGCGAGGTCACCGGCAGTTGCACCACGATCCGCCGCGCTGGTAGTTGTCCT
This sequence comes from Acidobacteriota bacterium, assembly GCA_021810175.1. The sequence goes on from JAJZJJ010000118.1 coordinate 764, forward strand.
GCATAGCTGCCCGTGGTCGGGCCAACCATGACCCGCACACCTTGAGCGCCCAGGTTCTCGTAGCGCAGCGGCGTCAGCGCGTAGGCTCCGTGCAAATACGCGGGCGATCTCCCGTCATCCTCATACATCGCGAATTTCCCGTTTGGCCCCGGATACACACGCACCACCAGCGGATTCGCGGGCTTCGCCGCCATTCGCATCTTCACCCTCTGCAAGGGCAGCGGCACACCGCCGCGCGCAAACACCGGAATCTCCCCGGCCGTCGCCAGCTCCGTATGATTCCCCGGCTCATTCACTCGCTCGCTCGTCAGCAGATTCCACCACGTCCCGTCTGGAAACCACATGTCCGTCGCGCCCAGCCACGTCTTTCCCATGCCTCGCGTAACAATCGGCGCCGCCAGCACATCCGGACCAAACTCGTATTCTTCCGGATGCGAGTACGCTTGCTCCTCCTTCGGATAATCCAGATACAGCGGCCGAGCGAGCGGCAGCGACGTCTTCCACGTCAGATAGGCTGATGTGTATATATAGGGAAATAACTTCGCCCGTAAGTCATACGCCTGTCGCGTTGCTGTTACCGCCTGCTCTCCGTAGGCCCACGGAATCCGGTAGTTCCCAAAATGATTCGTGCCATGCGTCCGGAACACCGGGCTCAGCACCCCAAACTGTACCCACCGCGTAAACAGCTCCGAGCTGGGAACCTTCAGCCGGAAGCCGCTCACATCGTTCGACCAGTAATCCGCTCCCACGTTGCCACCCGTCGCGGTAAACGGAATCTCGAACCGTAGCACTCTCCACAGCGCAGACGTGTCTCCTGAAAATGAAACCGGATAGCGCTGATCGCCCCATCCGCCCCAGCGGCTGAATGACGCACCGCGCCGTCCAGTCCCCGGCCGCTCGACATCCCAGAAGTCCATCGCATTGTCCCACGCCAGATGATTCCCGTCATCGTCCAGCCACCAGAAGTCCACTCCCTGCTTCTCCAGCGGGTCCATCAGCAGCTTGTAGTAGTTCTGCATGAACTTCTCGTTCGTGTCTTCAAACGGAATCACTTCCTTCTTCGCCGGATCGATCCCCATGGCCCGGCAAAATTCCCCGTACTGGCTGTACCACGGCCCCACGCCGCCCTGCGGATGCCAGTTCAGCGTCACATGCAGACCATGCGCATGCACCCACTTGAGCAGCGCCGTCGGATCAGGAATCAGCTTCTTGTTCCAGTCCATCGATCCCCAGTGCGGCGTCGTGTGCCAGCCCATGTCCATCACCAACACGTCCAGCGGAAACCTGTGCGCGTCATAGTCCAGCACCAGTTGTTGAAACTCGTTCTGCGTGTAGCTGTAATACCTTGACCGCCACGACCCAAGCATGAAGCGCGGCGGTATCGGAACCCGCCCGCTGATCGTCGTCAAATCCGCCAGCGCCGTGTGATATCCACCCACCCCATATCCGAAGAAATACCAGTCGTCGATCTCATCCTTCGGTCGCGCTTGCAGCCACGGATGCGCCCCATTACTCACCAGAAACGTATCGTCCCGATACAAAAACCAGCCGTCCCGCGACACTACTCCATCCGGCAGCGGCTCCGCACCGCTGCAGCCATCCAGCTTGGTCAAGGTGCCGCCCAGGTTGCCCATTTGTTTCTCACCGGGATTCCACGTCCGCCACGTCCCGTTGTCAAAGACAAACGCGACCGACAAATTCTCCGCGTTGAAGCCATCCGTCCCGCCCTTCCACGTCAGCTTCATACGCGAGGTCGTGATGCTCAGAACCCCATCCCCCCGAGAAACTTTGTACTCGGGCGGCGTCACATTGCGCTCCCACGCGAAGTACGACCGCCGGTGGATGAACTTCCCATCGCGGCTGTATTCCATCCGGATCAGCGTCGGCGTTATCACCGTAAATCGCGCATGGCCATCCACCACAACACCGCTGCGCCCGCTCGTCGCCGCCGCGGTCGCAACCGGACCCATGCACGTACCGCCTGCAAGCATCAGCGCAACAACCAATGCCCGCTTCCACAGGAATCGTGAACCATTTGCCAACCAATCCATCAGCATCCTCTCCATTCGCAACTCTTTCACGGCCGTCTCGTACTGTGCGTTCACATCCGCACCTGTCTCACTCGGCACTCGTCAATTTTCAGTGATCACAACCACCCATTTCAGGGTGCGGCCACAGACTCAACCATGTGGTTCGAATTGTCAAAAATCTAACTCCTGGCGACTCGCCTTTGCTTCACCTCCAACAGCATCCATCTCTCATCCACTTGATCTTCCCTCGGGAATCTGATTCGCTGTTGAGTTCTGGCCTGAAAGGAAATCCACCGATGAGCACGCCATCCCTCCCATCTCGCCTTCCCCGCAAAGTCTCTCTCACCGGCTTCAACCTCATCAATTCGCCGCGCCTCAACAAAGGCACCGCATTCACTGACCACGAACGCGACATTTTCTTCCTTCACGGCATGCTTCCGCCTCATGTCGGCACGCTGGAAGAGCAGGTCGGCCGACGAACTTACGCGCTCGACACCCAGTCCACTCCATTTCACAAGTACGCTTTTCTCCGCGACCTCCAGGACCTCAACGAAACTCTCTTCTACGCGCTCCTGCTCAGCGATCTTGAAAAGATGCTGCCACTCGTCTACACCCCCACCGTCGGCGAAGGCTGCCAGCGCTTCAGCGAAATCTTCCGCAAGCCGCGCGGCCTCTTCCTCAGTTATGCCAACAAAAGCCGCATCGAGCAGATCCTCAGCCATCCCCGTTACGACGACGTCCGCTGCATTGTCGTCAGCGACGGCGAACGCATCCTTGGCCTCGGCGATCAGGGTGCTGGCGGCATGGGCATCCCCATCGGCAAAATGGCACTCTACACCGCTCTCGGCGGCATCCATCCCGAGCACTGCCTCCCCATCTTCCTCGACGTCGGCACGGACAATCAGGACCGCCTTGACAGTCCCATCTACATCGGCTGGCGCCATCGCCGCATCCGCGGCCAGGAATACGACGACTTCATCGACACCTTCGTCCAGACCGTCAAAGCGCGCTGGCAACACGTCCTCTTGCAGTGGGAAGACTTCGCCGGAGCCAACGCGGCGCGTCTTCTAGCCCGCTACCGCAACCAGCTCTGCACCTTCAACGATGACATTCAGGGCACAGCCGCCATCGCTGCCGCCACACTCATCTCCGCCATTAATGTCACGGGCACCCCGCTGGAAGACCAGACCATCACCGTCTTCGGCTTCGGTAGCGCAGGACTCGGCATCGCCAATCTGCTCGCGCAGTTCATGGAGGACACCGGCCTCTCAGCGGAAGAGGCCCACGCCCGTTTCTACGCCCTCGACATCGACGGCCTCATCGTCGACGACCGGCCCAACCTCGACCCCGCCGTGCGCGCCTTCGCGCGCCCTGCACAGCAAATTCAGTCCTGGCGCCACTCCGGCGACGCCGTCACGCTCCACGATGTTGTCCGCCACGCTAAACCCACCGTCCTCATCGGCGTCTCCGGCCAGGCTGGCGCATTTACGCAGGAAGTCATTCACGAAATGACCGCCCACGTCGACCACCCCATCATCTTCCCGCTCTCCAATCCCACCTCCCGCAGCGAGGCCACCCCCCACGACCTCATCCACTGGACCGAGGGTCGCGCCCTCATCGGCGCCGGCAGCCCCTTCGAGCCCGTCCACTACGCCGGCCAAACCATCCGCATCGCGCAAACAAATAATTCCTACATCTTCCCCGGACTCGCCCTCGGCATCATTGCCTCTCGGGCACGTTACGTGACGGATTCCATGATCAAAGCCGCCGCCACGGAACTCATTCGGCATCTCCCCACTCAGCGCGACCCGCACGCATGCCTCCTGCCGCCCATCTCAGAAGCACGCGCCCTCAGCCGCCACATCGCCGCAGCCGTCGGAAAACAGGCACTCCGTGAAGGCATGGCGCAAATCCCCGATGATGCATCGCTCATCGCCGAAATCGACGCCAACTTCTGGGAACCCGCCTACGAACCCTACGAACGCGCATAGTGCTCCCTTATTCGCGCTTTCCCATCCCACTCCCCGCCCTGTATCCTGAACCCTCTCTTTCCGGAGCGCCTCCTCGCGCGCTCCGCCATCATCCAAGCCTCACAGGGATTCGATGACCGTTTGCCTCCGCACATTTCGCCTCCGAACCGTTGCTCTCGCACTCACGATTTCCCTCACTTCTTCCCTCGCCCTCGCCCAATCCGCGCCGCAAGACAAACCGCCCACGCCGCCGCAGCCCATCAACACCTACATCCGCAACACCTGGAACACCCTCACCCGCTCCATGAGCGACTGCAACTCCATCGCAGACCCCAAGCTTCACTCGATCCCCGTTCTTTACCTGCCGCATGATCTCCCCATGCCCGCTGACGTTGCCGCCATGCAGCACCGCTGTCACGTGCGCGTCCTGCGCCTGCCCGTCACCATCACCCACTTCGGACAAATCAACCCCGCGCAGATCAAGCCGCCCGGACTGCTCTATCTCCCCCACCCCTACGTCGTCCCCGGCGGCCGCTTCAACGAAATGTACGGCTGGGACAGCTTCTTCATCATCAAAGGACTCCTCGACGATCACCGCGTCGCCCTCGCCCGCGGCATCGTCGACAATTTTTTCTTTGAAATTCAGCATTACGGCGGAATTCTCAACGCCAATCGCACCTACTACTTCACCCGTTCTCAGCCGCCGTTCCTCTCATCCATGATTCGCGCCGTCTACAAAGCCGAAGTCGCTTCCGGCCACCGGAAGCAGGCCCTCGCATGGCTCGCCCGCGCCTACATCTACGCCCAGCGCGACCACTCCGTCTGGCTCCTGCCCGTGCATCGCGCTGGAAACACTGGCCTCGCCCGCTACTTCGATCTCGGCAACGGTCCCGTCCCCGAAATGGCCGACGACAGCGCCTACTACCCCGACGTCATCCGCTGGCTCCTCGCCCATCCCCACGACGATCCTGGCTATCTCGTCCACGCTGGCCGCCATCCCAGCCCGGCCGAGCGCGCCCGCATCGCCACCCTCAGTTGCAACCCCGCCCACTCCATCGTCTGCGCCCACGCGCACGTTCGCGGATACTGGCTCACCCGCTCCTTCTACAAAGGCGATCGCGCCATGCGCGAATCCGGCTTCGACACCACCTTCCGATTCGGCCCCTTCGGTGGATCCACCCAGCATTTCGCGCCCGTCGGCCTCAACGCCCTGCTATACAAATACGAAATCGATCTCGCCTGGATGGCCCGGACCCTCCACCATCCGGCCCAGGCCGCACAATGGCAACGCGAGGCCCTCGCCCGCCGCGCTGCCATCAACCGTTACCTCTGGAACCCCCGGCAGAAAATATATTTCGACTACAACTTCCTCACCCATCGTCAGTCGAATTACCTCTTCCTCACTGCCTTTTACCCGCTCTGGACCCGTGCCGCCGACCGCGCCCAGCAACAGGGCGTGCTCTCGCATATCTCCGACTTCGACTACCCCGGAGGCCTCGCCGTCAGCGCCAACGACTCCGGCGTCCAGTGGGACCTTCCCTACGGATGGGCCCCCACTACCTGGATCGCCGTCCAGGGCATGCTCGCCGCCGGAGACCGCACCGATGCCGCCCGCATCGCCAACCAGTTCAACACCACCGTCCGTCGCATCTATCAGCAAACCGGCAACATCTTCGAGAAATACGACGTCGTCAACGCCACAAAGCATTTCAAAGTCACCGCCGGATACCGCCAGAATGTCATCGGCTTCGGCTGGACCAACGCCGTTTATCTCGAATTCCAGCCACTCGCACAAGAACCCTCCGCCAAATCCACCAGTAACCAACATTAGGGCCTTCCATGAGAAGGCCCTAGTCTCCGCACCGCGCGCAACGGCATCTCTGCCGTTGCAGTCTCGAGGCATTGCTCGTATACTTTTGGCCATACGGGAGCCGGGCGCTCTCAGTCCGGCTTGCCGCGAGGGGTGAGCCTTCCGCAGCGTGCAGCATGCGCCACTGAATCAGCATGCGCCATCCGGAACATCGGATTGGCGCGCGGTGGTTCGCGTGCTTCGAAGTACCCCGAGCCGAACCCTCAACGCTGTCTCTACGGTTTTGTTCCCATCTCCGTGCCGCCTCTGCGGCACTCCGCTCGCTGAACTAACTACAGCCCCCATCTGCACTTCCTGCTGGAATCACCTCCAAGCCCAGTCCGGTTCGCTCTGCTCCCGCTGCGGAGAGCACCTCGGCGTCGATTTCGTCCCCACTCCCGCCGCTCCGGAAACACTCTGCCGCGTCTGCCGCATGGCCAAGCCGCCCTTCGCACTCGCCGTGGCCTGGGGCGTCTATCAGGATGAACTCCGCCAGCTTCTCCATCTGCTCAAATACGATCGCATCGAACCCATCGCTCCGCGCCTTGGCGCACTGCTGGCCGCCCGTGTCCTCGAAATAGCTAACCTGCCCCAATCCCTGCTTGTCGTGCCTGTCCCCCTGCATCGCAGCCGTAGGCGCCGTCGCGGCTTCAATCAGGCGGAGCTTCTCGCGCGCGGTCTTGCCCGCAGTCTCCGGCGGAAGCATCCGCAATTAAGCCTGCAGCTAGCCACTGAAGCTCTCGAGCGTGGCAGGGCCACGGAAAGTCAGGCCGGACTCAGCCCGCGCCAGCGCCGCGCCAACGTGCGTGGCGCTTTTTTCATCTCCGGCAAACGAGCACAGCGCGTTGTCGCAGGCCGCCATATCCTCCTCGTCGACGACATCTACACCACCGGCGCCACCGCGCGCGCCTGCAGCCAGGCGCTCATGCGTGCCGGCGCGGCCAGCGTCTATGTGGCCACCGTCGCCCGCGCCCAGCGCTATGAGGCGCTTTACGGTCAGGTTCGCTCTGCTTTCTCAGACGAAGTTGCGGCTCCGGCCTCCACGCCCGAGCTGCCCATGCACGAAGATGTCGCCTTCTGGGGAACCGTCACGACTCAAAACCGATAGGGGGAAATCATGTC
>JAJZJJ010000119.1 GCA_021810175.1 Acidobacteriota bacterium
GGCCCGGCCGCCCGCCGCGGGTTTCGGCCAGCACCTTACCCATTTCGCGGGTCATTTCCTGGGCGTACTGCTCCTTGCGCTCGAGCAGGAGCTGGCCGGTGCGGTAGAGGATTTCGGCGCGTTTGGGCGCGGGGACCAGGCGCCAGGTTTTGAAGGCCTCGGCAGCGGACTGGACGGCCAGATCGACGTCTTCCGCGGCGGATGCCTGAAACTCGCCGAGGATGTCGTCTTCGCGGGCCGGATTCACGTTAAGGAAGGTTTTGCCGCCGCGGGCTGGAATGAACCGGCCGCCGATGAGATTGAAGTAGGTTTTGGTCGCCACGATTCGCTGGGTCTCCTGAGACGAAAACACTCCAGCATAGCGGAAGCGGGTGGAAAGAGCGATTCGCGCCGGGCGGGCAGGCGCAGATGAGCCCGCCCCCGGGCAGCGATTGGCGTTAGTGGTGGGTGACGGTGCCGGAGAGGATGGTATTCCCGTTCGGCATCTGCGCCTGAGCGTTGTGCTGGGCGGTAATGACCAGCTTGAAGCGCTTGTATGGCGTTTCCGCGTGGAGTTCGCCATGCTCGTGCTTGTTCACGGTGATCCGTCCGATGTTCTGCGCCGGGTGGCCCGGCGGCTCTATCCAGACGACGTAGGCGTTCTCAGACGGGGTGAGAGAGCCGGGCTGCGCCAGAGCACTGACATTGATGTCGAGTTTGGTGTTGCCGTTCCCGCCTTTTTTGATGTTGACTGTGCCCTGCGCGCCGGGAGTCAGGGATCCGGGCATCAGGTTGATCTGAGTACCGCCTCCGAAGGGCCAGATCAAGGCCAAGGCGAGAACCGGGGGCAAGGCACTGAACAGGCGACTGGTACGTCCGCCAAAGACAGCGTTACAAGAAATTCTGAAGGATCGGGCAAGGTTCACTATGGTTGGTCTCCTTGTTGCGCCGGAGTCATCTTCGCTGCCTCGCGTGTTTCGAGCCGCGGCCGCCATGTATCGGTTCAGCGCCGGACAAAACTTACGAAGCGGCGAAAAGTCGGGAAGCGCGAGATTGAGCCGCCTCTTCGATTGGATGAAAATCCGGTTCGGAATGCTGTTTGGGGCAAACAAGTTACCCATTCGTGTCATGCTTGGCGCGGGAAAAGGCATGCCGAGGGCGTCAGCAGGCCTTACAATAGTGACGAGTTCCTCTCATCAGAAAAGTATTTCCTTCCATGTCAACGAATGGTTTTCAGGCGCGTTCCTCGCGATCGCACGGGCTGCGGTCAATATTCAGTGTCTTTTCCAACGATCTGGCGATCGATCTGGGCACAGCCAACACGCTGGTTTTTGCAGCCAACAAAGGGATTGTGGTCAATGAGCCTTCGATCGTCGCCATCAACAAGGTGACCGGCGAAGTGGAAGCGGTCGGCAAGGAAGCCAAGGAAATGCTGGGGCGGACGCCTGGCAACATTGTGGCCATCAAGCCGATGAAGGATGGGGTGATCGCCGACTTCAAGGTCACCGAGAAGATGCTGAACTACTTCATCCAGAAAGCCCACAACCGCAAGATGATGGTGCATCCGCGGATCGTGATCGGCGTGCCTTCCGAGATTACGCAGGTAGAAAAGCGAGCGGTGGAGGATTCGGCGTATCGCGCCAAGGCCAGCGAGGTGTTTCTGGTGGAGCAGGCCATGGTGGCGGCCATCGGCGCCGGTTTGCCCATTACCGAGCCAAGCGGCAACATGGTGGTGGATATCGGCGGAGGGACCACCGATATTGCAGTGATTTCGCTTTCGGGCATCGTCTATTCGAGGTCGGTCCGCATGGCCGGCAATCAGATGGACGAATCCATCATGAACTACCTGAAGCGGAAATATAACCTGTTGATCGGCGAGCGGACGGCGGAACAGATCAAGATGGAACTGGGTTCGGCTTACCCGCTGGAAAGGCCGGAGACGATGGAGATCAAGGGGCGGAATTTGATCGAGGGCGTACCCAAGACCATCTCCATTGACGACGGTGAGATCCGCGAGGCTCTGGGCGAATCGATCGCCACCATCCTTAATGCCATTCGCGTGGCTCTGGAGCGGACGCCGCCGGAGCTGAGCGCGGACATCAGCGACCGGGGCATTGTTCTGACCGGCGGCGGGGCGCTGATTCGCAATCTGGACAAGCGCATTCGGGAGGAAACGGGCCTACCCGTATCCATCGCGGACGATCCGCTGGCCAGTGTGGTGCTCGGAACGGGTAAGATGCTGAGCGATTTCCGGCTGCTGCGCAAGATCAAGATCGAGTAGTGCCCGTGCGCCCCCAGGGAACTGCCCGGCAGGTGTTCCGAGTTCAATACCGGCATAGCCGCAGACGGCTCAGACTTCATGGATTCCTTTTTTAGCCGTTACCGCAACGCCCTCGTGCTGATCGTTGTGCTGCTGACCCAGGTGATCGGGCTGGCGGTGCAGGTGCGTCGGCCGGGGCAGGGCGCATCCGACAAGGGCGGAGTGCGGCTGATCCGGCTGTGGGTCACGGATCTTGTGACGCCCCCCGAGTGGCTGCTGCATGCCACGGGGCGGGGCATTCGCGGGGTGTGGTCCGATTACATCGACCTGATCAACGTGCGGAAGCACAACCAGCAACTACAGGCGCAGATCAATCAGCTGCGGCTGGACGAAGCCAGCATGGCGCAGGACGCCGCCCAGGCGGTCCGCCTGCAGAAGCTGCTGGGATTCCAGGAAAAGTACATCTACAAAACCGTGGCGGCACAGGTGATCGGAAACTCCGGCACCGAGCAGTCGCGGGTCCTGCTGATCGACAAGGGATCGGACGACGGAATTCGGCCGGATATGGCCGTCATTACGCCGGACGGCATTGTCGGCAAGACGCGGGACGTCTTCGGGCATACCAGCCAGGTGCTGGAGATCTCCGATCCAACCAGCGGGGCCGGCGTGATGCTGGACACGATTCGGATCGAGGGCGTGCTGCAGGGCGATGCCTGGGGGCAGCCGGAGATTGTGGATGTCTCGCCGGATGACCGGATTAAGCCCGGCGAGGCCGTGGTGACCAGCGGCGGAGACGGCATTTTTCCGCGGGGGCTTCCGGTGGGGGTGGTGCGCCGCGTGGTGCCGGCGCAGGACGGCACCGTGGACGACCTGCTGGTGAAGCCGGCGGCCAATCTGTCGGCGCTGGAAGAAGTGCTGATCATTACCGGGACGGGCGACAAAATGCCCGCGCAGATGCAGCAGGATCTGAGCCAGGCGCAGGAGACGGCGGCGGAGATTCTGGCGGCACAGCTGCCGTCGCGCAACCTGCCCGATCCGAAGCCGGGTCCACCCGGGACGGCCGGGAGCGGCACGCAATCGGCGGCGCAGGTGCCGGCGAAGATGGTGCTGACGCTGCCGTCGCTGCCGCCAACTCCGCCGCAGCCGATTCACCGAGACCGCTACTCTCCGCTGGCCACGCCGCCGGCCGCGGATCTGGTTCCCGGGCAGGCGTCGAACGTGGTGGAGAGCCTGCCGCCCGGAGACGAAAACGCCAGCCAGGGCGCTTCCCCGGCCGGGAACAGCGCGAACGTCGTGCATTCGGCCAGCAAGAAAAAGGCGGTACCCGCGCGCCGGCCAGCCAGCGCGCCAGCCAGGCAGTCGGGCAGATCGGGCGGTCAGGCTCCGCATTCGGGCGCTGAGGGGAGAAATTAACGATGGCCCTGATGGCTTCGTCCCGGCACGAGGTGGGGACCAATTCCTATCCGCTGGCGGTCTACATTCTGGTTCCGCTGCTGGCGCTTGGCCTGCAATCCTTTCTTTCTCTGCACTTTACGCATTTCGATTTAGTGGATCTGCCGCTGCTGGTGACGATCTACTATGCGATTTCGCGGCGAGAACCGGTGAGCGCGACCATTTTTGGGGCCGTCATGGGCATCGCGCAGGACGGCCTGACGCACCATGCCCTGGGCATTTTCGGAATCGCCAAGGCGCTGATCGGGTATGTGGCGGCATCGCTGGGAGTGCGGGTGGATACCGACAACACCGGCATGCGCCTGCTGCTGGTCTTCGCCTTTACGCTGGCGCAGACGGGAATCCTGTGGCTGCTGGAGCGGCATATGCTGGGGCAGCCGTTCGCCTGGCACGGCCTGCACGAAATCCTGCGGGCTCTTGTGGATGCGGTCGCCGGCGTGATCCTGTTCGCGGTGCTGGACCTCTTCCGCCGGGAAGGATACTGATCGCCTCCCGTCAGGCGAGTCTATGGGGCGTGCGGCGCCGGGGGCGCCTCGCTTCAGGAACTGCCTGGTTCGTTGCAGGAGCTGCCTCTGTCGGCTGTGGAGTGTTGACGGAGTGCAAGCGCAGAGATAAAACTGCCTCTACCCGCAGGTTACAATCGTCATAAGAAATGCAGCGGGACGGGAAGCGTCGCTCCTGCTGCAGAGAAGCCCAGCCAGGCGGTACGGGTTTGCCTGGTCGAACAGAGCGGAACAGGATTTCCCACCTCATGAGTATCTCGCCTTCTCGACCCCTCTCGCTGACCTGCATTCTTGCCACTTTCGCTGTGGCCACGGGCATGCATGCGCAGGCCGCAAAGCCGTCCGCCGCCACTTCCGGAAAGAGCGATGCGCAGGCGCAGGCGGCTCTCGGGTCGAAGAGCGGTGACGCCTATTACCACTACATGCTGGCGCATCACTACGAACAGATGGCCACGACCTTCGGGCGCAGCGAATATGCCACCAGGGCGATTGAAGAGTACAAGATGGCCCTGAACGAGGATCCCTCGTCGAAGTACCTGCGGCGGCATCTGGCGGAACTCTATTTCAACACGGGCCGTATCAAGGAAGCGATCGAGGATGCCCAGCGTGAGGTGAAGCGCGATCCGAACGACGTGGAGGCTCACCGCCTGCTCGCGAAAGTCTACCTGCAGTCGCTGACGAATCAGGGGCAGCAGCAGGACATTTCGCGGGAGATGCTGAAGCTGGCGATTGGGCAGTACGAGAAGATTGTCGCCCTGCGGCCGGGAAACATCGAAGACCACCTGATGCTGGCGCGGCTGTACGCAGCCAATGGGGATTCGGCGAAGGCCGAGAGCCAGATTACCGCGGCGCAGAATATCAATCCCGGCTCGGAGCGGACGGCTCTGATCGCCAACCGTTTTTATCTGGACGAAGGCAATACGCAGAAGGCGATCCAGGTCCTGGAGGCGCTGCCGAGCGACGACCAGACGGCCCGGACCGAATACCAGCTGGGGGTTTGCTACGACCAGGCGAAGGACACGAAGAACGCCGTGAAAGCCTTTAAAAAGGCGCTGGCTCTGGAACCGCAGAATCTGGACGTGGAGCGCTCACTGGCCCGCGATCTGATGAAAGCCGGCCAGACCGAGGAGGCACTGGCCGCCTGGCAGGACATCGTCGCCGGGGATCCGATGGACACGGAAGCGTGGGGCAGGATCGCCGATATCCAGCAGGGCAAGGGGAATTTCAAAGATGCGCTGAATGCCGTTTCAAAGGCTCGGCAGCTTTCCTCCGACCAGCCCCGCTACGACTTCCAGGAAGCGATGATCGACGATGCCCTGGGGCATCTGAACGATGCGGCGCGGCTGCTGAGCAAGCTGGCGAACGCGCTGTACCAGCCGGACGGACAGTATTCGAAGCAGCAGAAAGGCAATTACGCTCTGGTTCTGGACCGGCTGGCGGCCGTCTACCGCGAGCAGAGCCGCACCAGCGACGCCATCGAGCAGTACCAAACCATGGCCACGCTGGGCGGGGACATCGAGGGCCAGGCCTACGACGAGCAGGTGGAGACCTACCGCGAGGCGCACGAATACGCCAAGGCTTTGGCCACCGCGCGCGAAGCTGTGGCGAAACTGCCGAAGAGCGTCGACGCAAAGCTTACGCTCGCCCGGCAGCTGGCTGATACCGGTCATGCCGCTGAGGGCATCGGCATGGCGCAGAGCGTGCTGAAGCGCCACCCGAAGAAACTGTCGGCCTACTATCAGCTGGCGCAGATCTACACCGATCTCCGCAAGTGGAAGGATGCCTCGCACGTGCTCGATCAGGCCGGCAAGCTGGCCACATCGAAGAACGACAAGCTGATGGTGCAGTTCCAGCGGGCCATGCTTTCGGATCAGGCGCGGCAGTTCGGCAAGGCGCAGAAGCAGTTCGTGGCGATTCTGGCCGTCGATCCCAATAATGCCCTGATTCTGAACAATTACGGCTTCATGCTGGCGGATCGCGGCGTCCAGCTCCAGAAGGCTCTGGCGATGATTCAGAAGGCGGTGAAGCTGGACCCGACCAACTACGCTTATCTGGACTCGCTGGGTTGGGTGTACTACCGCCTCGGCGATTACAACAAGGCGGAAAAGCATCTCCAGCAGGCGCTCGCACGCGGAGCCACCGATCCGACGGTTCACGACCATCTGGGAGACGTCTACGAGAAGAACGGACAGCTGAAGCTGGCCGCCGCGCAGTGGGAGATGTCCCTGCACGAGTACGCGCGCATGGTGCAGGCGGATATCCAGCAGGGCGCCGTTGCCAAAGTGCAGAAGAAGCTGGACAGCGCGCGGGTGCGGCTGGCGAAGGAATCCGGCAAGCCGAGCGACGGCAACAGAGAATAGCAACCCGCCGGGCATAGACTGCTTGCATGACGGCACTCAACCCATTGCCGGAGGCGTGCGCGGTTCCCGTCTCCGGTCCGCTGACCGTGCGCCGGTGGAATGAGCCGGATCATCCCTATCGAACCCCCTTCCAGCGCGACTGCGGGCGCATCATTCATTCCCGCGCCTTTCGCCGGCTGGCGGGCAAGACGCAGGTCTTCACGCGCCGCGAATCCGACCACTTCCGCAGCCGCCTGACCCACACCATGGAGGTCGCGCAGATCGCGCGCACCATTGCGCGGGCCCTGGGCCTGAACGAGGACCTGACCGAGGCTCTGGCGCTGGCGCACGATATCGGGCATCCTCCCTTCGGCCATGCCGGAGAGCGCGCGCTCGACGAGGCCATGCGGCAGTACGGACTCTCTTTCGATCACAACCTGCACGCTCTGCGCATCGTGGAGCATTTCGAGAACCGGCATCTCGACTTCAGGGGGCTGAATCTCACGCTGGCGGTGCGCGAGGGCATCGTCAAGCATTCGCACGACTACTCGCCCGGCGAGCATCCGGAATTGAGCGGGCTGTTTCTCGATCTGCGGCCACCGCTCGAAGCGCAGCTCATCGACCTGGCCGACGAAATCGCCTACCTTACCGCCGATCTGGACGACGGGATGGAAGCCGGGATTCTCACGCCTGGCGGCATACGCTCGGGCGTGAGCCTCCTTGAACGCTTCTACGCGCCGCTTGCGGCCGAACACCCCGATGCGGCGGAAAAGCTGCTCTTCCAGGAGGCGCTCAAGCAGATGCTGAATGCGCTGGCCGACGACCTGATCGCCGAGACCAGACGCCGCGTCGGCGCGGCGGGAATCGTGGATCTCGAAGGCATCCGCCAGATGCCGCGACGACTGGCTGCCTTTTCACCGCCGATTGAAAGCCTGCGGAAAGAGGCCAAGGAGTTCCTCTACCGGAATCTCTACCTGTGCGAGGATATGCAGGCTGGTCATGAACACGCGGGCCGGGTGATCGCCGATCTTTTCGCCGCGTGGATGGCCGATCCAGGGCTGTTGCCTCCGGCCTATGCCGGCCAGGTGGCCGCCGAAGGCGCTCCCCGGGTGATTGCGGATTATCTGGCCGGAATGACCGACCACTTCATTCTGGAAGCGCACCGGAACCTGTGCGGCGCGGTCACGCCG
>JAJZJJ010000120.1 GCA_021810175.1 Acidobacteriota bacterium
CCCATTGGATCCCTTGCTCAGTAGCTCCAGCGCAAACGCCTGCGACGCGGCATAGCATCCCGGCACAGGCTCCGGCTCCAGATACTCTTTGAGCTTCCCTCGCCCGGTCAGGTCGTGAAATTCCGCCTCAAAATCCGCCAGATAGTCGTCATACGTGGCAGCTTCTTCCTCCGGCCAGTCCACGTCTTCCAGTTGCCGTATCTTGTGTGTCGCCACTTCGGCCATCGCCGTCGTCAGCTCCACGCCTGCATACCACGCACCCCGCTCGCCGCTGTTGAATCGCCCGCCAAACGGCGCCGGATGCAAGAACGCCGCATTCACGATTCGCGCATACGGTACGTCGTAGAGCAGCTCAAACACGCTGACTCCATGCACCAGTCCTTGCTGTCCCAGCAGGCGCTCATTGGTCGCGCCGTCCAGTTCTACCAGCAGGTCTACGTCTTCATCCCTGCCGGCAGCGCGAGCCAGCACCGTTCCCTCTTCGCTGAACTTTGAAGGAATCAGCCGATGCGTGTCCGCAAACGAAAACGTCCGAACCGTCGGCGTCACATCCCACAGCGATACGAATCCAGCAGCCGCCGCACCTGGCTCATCCCCGGAATCCCCATCCGCACCATGTACTCCAGCGGCGTTCTGCCGCCAAACATCGCATTCCTGTTCGGCAGCCGTACCCACTCATCCGCCAGCTTGCGGCTGTACAGAATATTCAGTGCCTTGAAAATTCCCACCAGGTATGAAATCCGCGTCAGCCGGTCCTGGTCCAGCATCCGCCGCTCCGATTCTTTCTTCAGTGCATAAAACGAGGCGGCAGAAATCCCACCCAGTAACTCACGCGCATCCTGTTCCTTGATGCCCCACGCCTTCGTGATCTTGAAAAACGCCCGCACCGCCGCCGGAGACAAACGCTTCCGCGTCGCTGCATCGGCCAGATTCGCCGCTGTGTCAAAGGAGTAACCCGCAATCTGAGGAACCGGCACTGTTGCCGCCATGTCGCACCTCCGATTTCAGACTACTCCAATTTTGGAGTATTTTCTATTCAAATTAAGAGAACTGCGGTGCCCCCACAGCGTGACAGGATGGCCCATTCAAGCTGGTTGTTGGCTTGAATGGGGCGGGATCGACTGACAACTGAGAACTGACATCTGCCTACGCCAGCGCCAGCGCGCGAATCTCTTCCTTGCGCACCGTCAGCCGCTCCACCAGGTCCGTCCGAACCTCGTATCCACGCCCCGGCGTCTGCGGCACGAGAATTTCACCCTCCGCGCTCACTTCGACTGCCGGCTCAATAATGTCTTCCGTCCAGTAGCGCTTCGATGCAGACACATCCCCAGGCAGGGTGAAGTTTGGCAGCGAAGACAACGCCACGTTGTGCGACCGCCCGATGCCCGTCTCCAGCATCCCGCCACACCACACCGGAATCCCGCGCTCCTGCGCCACGTTGTGCACCGCAATCGCCTCGCTGAAACCGCCCACTCTGCCGTTCTTGATGTTGATGATCCGGCACGACTCCATATCGATCGCCGCAAGCGCATCCCGCCGGTTCCGAATCGATTCGTCCAGGCAAATTGCTGTCTCCAGCCGCTTCTGCAACATCGAGTGAAAATAAAAATCGTCCGCCCATAACGGCTGCTCAATCATCAGCAGCTCAAACTGGTCGAACGATGCAATGTGGTCGGCGTCTTTCAGCCGGTAGGCCGAGTTCGCGTCGCAACTCAGCAGGATGTCGGGCCACCTCTTACGCACGGCCTCAAACACCTTCACATCCCAGCCGGGCTTGCACTTCAGCTTGATGCGCTGGTAGCCGGCCGCCAGTTCTTTCTCCACCTCGGCCAGTTGTGCCTCCAGCGTCGGCTGTATCCCGATCGAAACGCCGCATGCAATCGTTTCCCGCACGCCACCCAGCAACTCTGTCAGCGGAATCCCCTTCATCTGCGCCTCGACATCCCACACCGCGTTCTCCAGCGCAGCCTTCGCCATCCGGTGCCCACGCACCTGTCTGAAAATCCCCGGACACTTCCCGCCATGTTCGGGATCCGCTGCCGCCAGTTCCGGCGCCAGCTCCTGCATAATCACCAGCCATGCCGTATCCACCGTCTCATCTGAGAAATACGGATGCTCCCCGGCCACGCACTCGCCCCAGCCGGTATATCCTTCCGCCTTCAGTTCCACAAGCAGAATCCGCCGGTCTGTCGTAGCCCCAAAACTCGTCACAAAGGGCTTTACCAAAGGCATGCTTAGTTCACGGAGCGTAATCGAATCGATTTTCATAGACCTTCTCTCAAGCTGGCCATTCTGCAAGTTCGTAGATGCCGTTCCCCTGCTCATCCCGGCAAAAGCCCACCACCGCGAGTCCCGCGGTAAATGCGCGCTCAAATTGTCTGTGATTGTTCTGTTGCACTTCCCGCGCGCGCACAACTTCTCCCGCTGCCTTCCAGGCGGTCATTTCGGCGGGAATCATAATGCGCTCCTTGATGGGAGGAAGTGGCTGGGAATCTCCTGCCAACCGGCTGGCCACCCGGTCCGAATCCAGGTTCCATTCCGCCAGCAGACGATCCGTGGGAAGTCCGTTCTGCAGACGGGATGAGGATACACCATAAAAGTCCGGCAAATACCGCCGGACCACCACCCCCAGCTTGTGGATATTCAGGTACGCATTCTTCCCCTCCAGCGGGTCGAACGTCCATTCCATCCGGTCAATGCCCCGGCCCAGCGCCTCTTCCCGCTGCATTCGCTTCAACTTCTGTCCCAAACCCTCATTGCGCCACGCCGGATCGACAGCCAGCATGTGCGAGTGCAGATACGCCCGCGGAGCCCCCGTCTGTCCCGCTTCGCGCTTTTTCACCCCGGGCAGCGCCATCGCAAACCCCGCCAGCTTTCCGCCCTGTGGCTCAAAGGCGCCCATCACCTGCCCGCCGACATGCCGCGCCACCACAAAGGCCCGTCGAGGAATAATGTCCTTCCCCTCGTAGCCCCAAACCTCGCCTTGCAGCCGTACGCACGCGTCCAGTTCGCCGAATGTGTCGCAGATCCGCAGTTCCACCTGCCGCCCGCTCCGCAACTTCGCTTCCCTTACATCCATCCCGATCCCCGCCGCTGCTCCAGCCATCACAGAACCTTTTCCGCCTCACCCGCACGCTTGGCCGCGGTCCATAGCTCTTCCAGGTTTTCCAGGCTCAGCCGCTCCAGCGGCTCGGCACTGGACTCCTCCATCAGCCGGAACCTCCGCCGGAATTTCCCATTCGCATCCCGCAGCGCCATCTCCGGATCCACCTTCAGGTGCCGCGCTAGGTTTACGACCGTAAATAACAGATCCCCAACCTCTTCTGCGATTCGCGCTCGCTCCGGTTCGGCCTCCAGCTCGGCCTCAATCTCCGCCGTTTCCTCCCGAACCTTGCTCAGCAGCCCGCTCACTTCCGGCCAGTCGAAACCCACCTTCGCCGCCTTCGATCCCAGCTTCGCAGCCTCGGCCAGCGCCGGCATCGAGCGCGGAACTGCATCCAGCAGGCCCTCCCCGCCGCTCTCCGCCTGTTTCTTCTCAAATTTCTTGATTTCTTCCCAGTTCCGCAGAACCTGCCCGGCGTCGATGCCCTCAGTCTCCATCCCTTCGGCGCGATTTCCAGCCGCCGCCGCGGCCTCGTCGCCAAATACATGCGGGTGCCGTCTCACCAGCTTCCGGTTCAGCGTCTCCAACACATCGGCAATCGAAAAATGGCCCGGCTCATCCGCCATCTGGGCATAAAAAAGAACCTGCAGCAGCAGATCGCCCAGTTCACTCTTCAGCTCGTCCCAGTCTTCGCGGTCAATCGCGTCAAATACCTCGTACACCTCTTCCAGCGTGTACTTCCGGATCGTCGCAAAGCTCTGCTCACGGTCCCACGGGCAGCCATCCGGCCCGCGCAGCCGCGCCATGATTGCTACGGCCTCGGCAAAGCGTTTACCCGCCTCGTCGGTCGCTCCCATATGCCCTTACTGTAATCCAGATTTGGTCCGGCCACCGAACCCTCTTACCGGCAAGGTTCTATACTGCGGTCTGTGCCCATGTTGATTTCTGTCCTTGTCGTGCTGGTGGGTCTGGCCTTCGGCAGCTTCCTCAACGTCTGTATCTCCCGCCTGCCGGGGCATGAGTCCATCATCCGCCCGCGCTCGCGCTGCCCGCACTGCCAGCGGCTCATCCCTCCGCTGGAAAATATCCCCGTCCTCAGCTGGCTCCTGCTGCGGGGCCGCTGTCGCGGCTGTCATCAGCCCATCTCCTGGCGCTACCCCGCCGTCGAGATCACCACCGCCCTGCTCTTTCTCCTCTGCCAGCTCACCTTTGGCATCACCCGCGTCGGCATCTTCGCCATGATCCTCTGCTTCCTGCTGCTCGGCCTCGCCGCCACTGACGCGGAAACCCTCACCCTCCCCAATGCGCTCACCTACCCTGGAATCGCGATCGGACTCGTCTACACCGCCTCCATCCCCCGCGCCATGATCAGCTTCCGCATTGCTGACGTCGCCAGCTCCATCTTTTCCGCCATCGGCTTCGCCCTGCTCATCCTCGCCATCCGCTGGATTTACCTCAAGGTCCGCCATGTCGAAGGCCTCGGCATTGGCGATGCCAAGCTCATGGCCATGATTGCCGTCTGGATGGGTCCCCTGCTCACCGCCGAAGTATTCTTCATCGGCGTCTTTGCCGCCGCCATCTACGGAATCCTGCTCCTCATCACTGGCCAGAATCGCGGCATGCAGACGCAGCTGCCCCTCGGCTCATTCCTCTGCGGAGCCGCCCTTTTCGTCCTTTTTCAAGGTCAGGGAATCTTAAAGTGGTACTTGCAGTTCTTCCACTAAACTGCCGCGTTTCCACTGAATAGAGCTACCGCCTGCTTCAGATGGTGCAGCCCGTGTACGCGGTGGAATCGCCGCCACTGCCTCGCCGTCAGCGGGCCGAATATGAAGTGCATTCCCACCGGGCTTTTCCCGAACTTTGCCTCGCACTCCACCAGCAAATCGTCCATCTTTTCCAACTCAGCCCTTAGTTCGGCTACCAGTTCCGCGCCGGACTTCGCACCCCATCCCAGCCGGTCCGGCAGCGTATATTCCGGCGCCTTCGCGCCCTTGGGCAGCATTCCACGCCCAATCACCAGCCATTGCAGAATCCGCTGCGTCAGCGTCTTCAGCCCTTCCACCGGCTGTCCCGCCTCCAGTCGCTTCCGCAGCAGCCCCTCCGTCGACTGATACGTCAGCAACAGGTGCGCCACAATCTGCTGCGCATCCCACCGTCGCGCATCCCCGCCCGGATGCCGCTGGCACTCTGCCGCCGTCCGCGGCGCCAGCACCGGCTCAAACCCAGCAATCACTGCTTCCAGATCACCGTGCATCCATATCCCCCGGGATAATTCTCGCCACTCGCCCCATCTGCCACAAACGCATCCGGCAACCCCGAATTCGCCCTGCGCCTGCCCCGAACACTGCCTTCCACCTGCACAAAAGCGCGCATCCC
Source organism: Acidobacteriota bacterium (assembly GCA_021810175.1). Next base: position 5,480 of record JAJZJJ010000120.1, read on the forward strand.
CTCTTTTGCCTTGCCAACTCGGGCGGCCACGCTCGCCTCACTGTTCGTGGCTCAGCCGCTTCAGTGCCTTCACAGCTTCCTTCGAGTGCTTCCCGTTCGGCAGCACGTCCAGGTACAGCTTGTAGTTCTCGATCGCCACCTGGCGCTTCCCCAGATGGTCCGCAGCAATCGCCAGCCCGATCACTGCGTGGATATCCTCCGGATTCACCTGGGTCGCTTCCTTGTAACGTCCATACGCACCGGCCCAGTCCCCTGTCTGCAGGTAGAACTTCCCCACCTTGTCGTCGCGCTTCCCCAACGCAGGGTCATACGCCGGATGTGTCCGGACGGAATTATCCAACACCGGCCCGTTGCCCAGCGCATTCACTCCCGGCAGCCGCTGGTCGCTCGAGCTGTAATCTCCCTGCTGCCGAGGCGGCGAATTCTCCGCCTTCTGCCGTGCTGCCTGGGCCGCGGCCGACTTTGCCTCAGGAAACGGATTTTCCTGCGCCGCGCTAGGCTCAGGAGCGTTCGCCCGGTCTGCCTTCTGCTGCGCTGCCTCGGACTTAGCCAGCGGAAACGCGTTCTCCTTCTGCGCCGCATTCTTCTTGCCCGACTTCGTCGCTCCCGGACTCAACGGCAGGCTTGGCCCCGCATTTGGATTCATCTCCTGTTCCTGCTCGTATTTGTTTTGCTTTGTCGGTTTGCACTTGCCCTTCGAGCAGGTCACCCCTCCGCTGACCGTCTTCGGCGTCGGAGGATTGATGTTGCCCGGCGACCCTGGCGCAAACGGCGCCATCTGCGACGACGGAGGCAAACCGTCCCCCGTGCACGGATCAAACGGCGCGGGCGCATTCGAATTCTGAGTCGTCTGGGCCTGCTTCTGCTTCGTCTGCTGTTGCTTCTGTTGCGCGCTCACGGCCATCGTCATCGCCAACGCCGCCGTCAGGGCCGCTCCCCAATACCATTGCCTGTTCCGCATATCCCTATTAGACGCACAATCCCCCCTCCTGTGCAGCCTCCAGGTGCCAATCTCCCGCTATACTCGCTTCAGCATATGGGCCTCATCATCCGTTCTTCTTCCATCCATGCCGCCGGTTGCTACACCACAACACCCATCCGCAAGGGCACGCGTGTTGTCGAATACACCGGTCCGCGCATCTCCAAGGAACTCGCTGACGAGAAATATCAGGACTCGCCCACCACCTATCTTTTCGGTGTTGGCGATGGCGAACAGGTCATCGACGGCCACGGCACCGCCATGTTCGTCAACCACTCCTGCGACCCCAACTGCCAAACCGACGAAATCGACGGCCGCGTCTGGATCTGCGCCATCCGCGACATCGCCGCGGGCGAAGAGCTCACCTATGACTATTACCTCTACGACGGCGATGAAGATGAAGCTCTCTGCAACTGCGGCGCCGCCGCCTGCCGCGGAACCATGTACGCTCCCGCCGAAATCAAGCGCCGCCAGCGCATCGCCCGCAAGGAAAAACGCAGGAAGCTCGCCCGCAAACCCTGACCTCCCCGCTGGAGTATTTCCCCTATGCGTATAGACCGAAGAGAGAACCTCAACGCAGCTCTTCCGTTAAGAAAAGCTGCGCTTGGTTGAATTCAGAAAGTTCATAGTCATAGCGGAAATGCTCTCGAACTGGTCTCATAAACCCTCCGCGCCTGGTGAGGCCTCGCATGAGACCCGCCATCGAAGCGGGGCTCATGCTTTTCGTCGAAGCCGCTACGCTATTTATGAGACCAGTTCTACTCGCTCCCCATCGAGGCCGTTCCCCCGCCGGCAGAAGCAAAATCAGGCGTCGCAAAAACCCTCACCGTCAGGATCTGGTGTGGCCGCACGGCCAGGTCGAACGAATGCGGCGAAGACAACCCAATCGGCTTCTGATCCCGCTCCACCGCATCGGTCTGGATCACGCGCTGCAGCGTAAACAGCGGCATCGTGATGGTCACGGTGCGTGCCTTGCCCCCGAGGTCAAGAAAGCGCAGGATCGTGCCGTGGCCGTTTTCCGCCGGCTTCCATGTATCCAGCAGCAAATCAGGATCGCCAATGTGCAGGAAGCTCGCTTCCTTCGCGTTCAAGGGGCTGTCCACTTCAATCGCCTTGTCCTGCGATTGAACAAAATCATGCTCAAAAGGTGTGGCCTCTTCCCAGCCCATCCGGCTCAACTTCGCCGAATCCGTCGTCGACGCGCTCGTAACGATATACCGGAACCGGAAATGACCGCCCTGTTCCGCCCGG
>JAJZJJ010000121.1 GCA_021810175.1 Acidobacteriota bacterium
TCAGCCCACAGGCCCAGGCATTCCTCGCCCAGAGCCAGTCCGACGCCCAGCAGCACCAGACCATCGCCCAGCAGCGCCACGAAACCAACGTCTGGCAAGCCCACGCCGGCAAAGTCTCCCTCGAACTCTACCCTGCCAACCTTTCTAAAAGCACCATCGCCGGAGTCCCCGTCCGCATCATCACCCCCATCCACACCCCCGTCAGCCATCGCGACTACGTCCTCCTCAACGTCCACGGAGGCGGCTTCATCGTGGACTCCGGCTCGCTCACGGAAACCATCCCCATGGCCAACCTCACCCAGACCAAAGTCGTCGCCGTCCTCTATCCGCTCGCGCCCGAGCATCCATTCCCCGCCGCTGTCAACGCCGCCGTCGCCGTCTACAAAGCACTCCTCAAGCACTATCCCGCAAAGCACATCGTCATCTATGGCACCTCCGCCGGAGCCATCCTCACCGGCGAAATCGCCGTCGACCTCAAGCACCTCAACCTGCCCGAACCCGCCGCCCTCGGCATCTTCTCCGGCTTCGGCGATTTCTCCCGCCCGGGCGACTCCATGTCCATCTTTGCCCTCAACGGACTCTCCGGCTATCTCGCCCCGCCCAAACCCAGCCACCAGATGAATCACAGCTACGTCGGCAACACCAACCCGAGCAATCCCATCCTCTCGCCCGTCTTCGCCAACCTCAGCGGCCTGCCGCCCACGCTCTTCATCTCCAGCACGCGCGACATGCTCCTTAGCGGCACCTCCATCCTCGACCGCAAATTCCTCAACGCCGGAGACACCACCCAGCTCATCGTCTTTGAAGGTCTGCCCCACGCCTTCTGGAACAATCCCCGCATGCCCGAGGCCAAAGAAGCCGACCACGACATGGCCAACTTCTTCAACCGCTACCTCTACGGCAGGAATAACTAGGCGATTGCGTTCTACACGCAATCGCTGCGCCCTTGCCCCTCGCTTTCAGCGTCACGCCACCCAACTCGTGTATCGTGTTGCTCTAGGCCTGATAACCATATCAGAGCTCCCGCTCGATCATGACTTCTACCTCTACGCCCCCCTCCCAGTCCACTGCCGCGCCGCACCGCCGCTGGCGCATTGCTTTCCTTCTCGGCTTCGGAGTTCTCATCGACTTCTTCGACCGCGTCAATATCTCCGTCGCCCACAATGCGCTCCTGCATGACTTTCACATCACCGAGCTCACCTTCGGCGTCCTCGCCAGCGCCTACGCCTGGACATACGCTGTCCTCCAGGTCCCCATCGGTGTCCTCCTCGACCGCTTCGGAGTCAAAGTCATCGGCCGCATCTCCTCGCTCCTGTGGAGCCTCGCGTCCTTCCTCGGAGCCATCGCCCCCGGCATAGGAACCTTCTTCGCCGCCCGCCTTCTGCTCGGCGTTGGCGAGGCCTCCGTCTTTCCCGCCAACTCCAAGGCCACCGGCTACTGGTTCCCGGAAAACGAGCGCAGCTTCGCCACCTCCTTCTTTGACGCCGCCGCCAAGCTCGCCTCCGCCATCGGCGTGCCCATCCTCGGCCTCGTCCTCCTGCGCTACGGCTGGCGCTGGACTTTCGCTTTCACCGGCTTCGTCAGCCTCGCATTCTTCCTCGTCTTCTGGTCCGTCTATCGCAACCCGAGCCAGGACCCGCATCTCTCCGCCGAAGAAAAACACATCCTCCGCGAAGGCAACGCCCAGCCCGAAGACCTCACCAGAACCAAACACGGCGCGCCGCTCCTCTATCTCATGCGCCAGCGCGGAGTCATCGGCTCCTCCATCGGTTTCGCCGCCTACAACTACACCTTCTATCTGCTCCTCACCTGGCTGCCCACCTATCTTTCGCAAAGCCTGCACATCAATCTGCTCCACTCCGTCCTCTACACCAGCGTCCCGTGGGGCATCGCCACACTCACTGATCTCTTCATCGGCGGCTGGCTCGTCGACTTCCTCGTGCATCGCGGCTTCACTCCGTGGAAGGTACGCCAGACCGTCCTCTGCCTTGGCATGGCCTGCGGAGCCGGCATCTTCGGCGCAAGCTACGCCCACACAGCCACGCAGGCGCTCTTCTGGATCAGCCTCTCCATCGGCGGTCTCGGAGCCATGGCCCCCGTCGGCTGGTCCATCCCTTCCTTCATCGCGCCCAATGAGAGCGTAGGCCGGGTCGGCGGCATCATGAACTTCCTCACCCAGATCGCTGCCATCTCCGCACCCATCATCACCGGCTACTTCGCCGGCCGCCACAACTACAGTGGAGCATTCCTCGTCGCCGCCATCATTCTGGCCATCGGCATCGCGGCCTACCTGTTCCTGCTGGGGCCCATGCACGTCATCCCCGAACCCGACACCGCCCAGTAATCAGCGCATCTCGCATTCTTCTGCCCAAACAACGAAGCCGGCAACTCTCAAGTCGCCGGCTTCGTTCTTGCTACAAAATCTCCCCCTACTCCGCCTTCTTCCGCACCTGCCGCTGAATCACCCACCAGACCGCCACCCCAATCAGCAGGCAAACCAGCACCAGCAGCAGCACAAAGTGCGCCCTGATCACACGCCCAAACAGCACAATAATCTGCGGTCCGTACATCACCGTCAGCAGACCCTCGATCAGGTACCGCGTCGTGCGCCCTAGAAATATCGCCAGCATATACTGCGGTATCTTCATCTCGAAAACGCCCGCGCCAAGAAGAAAAATCTTCCACGGCCATGGCGGCGGCATGGCAGAAGGAATCAGCATCGCCACGAATTCCTGTTTCTCAAACTGCGCCCGCACCCGGTCAAACTTGGTCCGATCCACCTTCCGCAGCAAAAACAGTTCGCCTCCGGCCCGTCCAATAAAGTACGGCACCAGTGCCCCGATCGCAGAGCCCACCCCCGCCAGAATCGCGTAAATGTAAAAATGCTGCTTGTCCTCCCACGCATACCCGGCCATGATCAAATCCATCGGCAGCGGAATCGCCGCCGCGTCGATCGTCGCCACTAGGCCAATGCCCCAGACGCCCAACGGCTTCACAAAGGCCATCAGCACGGTCTTCCACTTCGCTATCAAAAAAATCAGGTGTTTCAATCTGCCTCTCAGGCCTTATCTGTCTCTTCGTGACGGCTCTCGCCTTCCAGCAGCTTGAGCGCGTGTGGCAGCAACGGCAGTACTGCCTTCAGTGAGGTTACGGCGCCCCGCGGACTGCCCGGCAGGTTTAAAATGACGGCCTGCCCCGCCGTTCCGCAAAAGCTGCGGCTCAATGCGGCAAAAATCGTCTCCTGCCGCCCCTCGGCGCGCATCAACTCCGCCACGCCTTCCAGTTCACGGTCACACAACTCCCGCGTCGCCTCTGGAGTTACATCCCGAGGGCTGATCCCCGTCCCTCCGGTCGTCACCACCAGCCGCGCCACCGCAAGCCCCTCGCGTACCGCCACCTGGATTGCCCCCACCTCATCCGGCGCCGTCCGCTCCAGCACGACGGCAAATCCAGCCTCCCGCAGCGCATCCGCCACCGCCGGACCGGACGCATCCTCGCGCTCGCCCCGGAAACACGAGTCGCTCACCGTAATCACCGCCGCTGGAAGCATTTCCTTTGATTGTACGGGTTGCCAGCCTTCTTCATTTCCTGTTCATTCGCCTCTGGAGAAAATGCCCACATAGATGAGAGAATGGCGAAAGGACTGATTTCCGGCGCAACGCCCGCCGGCGGAAGTCCAGCTGATTGTTTTCATAATGCCCATCACTGAAGTCCCAACCAACGAGGCGCCACCGGAGCCACCTAAGTTCGGGTCCCGTAACAACCGTTACGGCGATCTCGATTCTGCGGACCTGCTCCACGTCATCGACGACCTGGAACAGGCCAATTCCTGGGGCCGCGTCCGCGAGATGATCTGGATTTCGATCATCATTCACCTCCTCATCATCTGGTACATCGTTTATGGGCAGAAGTTCCTCCACCTTCCGGTCGTTCATGTCGTAACAGAACAGCAGCAGCTCAAACAGCACCCCAAGCAGCTCACTTATCTACAGCTGCCAAAGGATCTCCTCAAGCAGCCCAAGCCGAAGACCAACCGCATTTCCAATCAGAACCGCATCGCCGAGTCGCCGCACCCCATCAAGCAGCACAAGACCGCTGCCCAGATTGAGGCCATGCGCCGCGCCGGCCAGCAGATGCATGCGCCCCCGGCGCCGCACAGCAAACCCGCGCCCCAACAGCGGCCCACTCCGCAAATGCGCAAGGGACAACAGGCTCGCCAGGCGCAGCCGCATCCCACGCAGACCGCCCCGCATCCGCGCACGCCTCCGGCTCAACCGCTGCCAACCAATAACCTTTCCAAGCTGATGGCCCCTCAAAACCGGCCTCACGTCCAGAACTTCCGCACCGGCAGCCTGTCTCCCGGCCAGCAGATTCAGGAAGCGCTCCGCGCCGCTTCGCAGGGCGGCTTCAATGGCGGTGGGGCGCCTTCCGGTAACAACGGCCTCAACGCACCCGATCAGCATCAAGGCATCCAGGGCAGCGTAGACATCCTCAGCAACACCATGGGCGTCGACTTCAGCCACTATCTCCAGAAAGTCATCGCCGCCACCAAGCAAGCCTGGTACCCCATCATTCCTGACGAAGCCCGCCCACCGCTCAACAAGCAGGGCATCGTCGAAATTCGCTTCCGTATTTACCCCGACGGCAGCGTCCACGACATGCAACTCTACGGCCCCTCCGGCGACGTCGCCCTTGACCGCGCCGCCTGGGGCGGCATCACCGGCGCCACGCCTTATCCGCCCCTGCCCAAGCGGTTCAAGGGCCCATACCTTGAGCTGCAGTTCAACTTCCTCTACAACGAAAACCCAGACGATATGGGGAACTGATCTCATGCCGGACTCTCAGCGCCAATCCGCGCCGAAGTCCGGCACCCACAATGCACGACCATCCCCCACTCGCTTCCAGCGCATGCAGATTCGCGGCCTCGTCCTGCTTGCCCTGCTGCTCCTGCTGCTCGCATTTCTCCGTGCCGACAAGCATGCCCTCTTCGCGCCCGGCTGGTGGCGCATTGGGTGATGCCCCTCGCCGCACCACCTGATCCGCTGCTGGTTCTGCTCCTCGGTCCCACCGCCAGCGGCAAAACCGCGCTGTCTCTCGCCCTCGCCCAGCGTTTCCATGGGGAAATCGTCAGCTGCGACTCCGTCGCCGTCTACCGCGACTGCGAAATCGGCGCCGCCAAGCCCACCGCTGCCGAGCGCGCCCAGATCCCGCACCACCTCCTCGACGTCTTTTCCCCCGCGGAAACCTGCTCTGCCGGCGACTACAGCCGCCTCGCGCGCCGCGCCATTGCGGAAATCACCTCCCGCAACCACCTCCCCATCGTCACCGGCGGCACCGGATTCTACCTTCGCGCCCTCACGGACGGCCTTTTCCCCGGCCCTCCCCGTTCCAGCGAAATCCGCACCCGGCTCAGCCGCAGCGCCCAGCGCCACACACCCGGCTGGCTGCACCGCATGCTCACGCGCCTCGACCCCGCGGCCGCAGCGCGCATCCACGCCAACGACAGTCCCAAACTCATCCGCGCAATTGAGGTCTGCCTCGCTGCGCGCCAGCCCATCACCACCGCTTGGGAATCCGGCCGCGACCCGCTCACCGGTTACCGCCTCCTGCGCATCGGCCTCAATCCTCCCCGGACCGCGCTCTACGACCGCATCAATACGCGCGCCCGCGCCATGTTCGATCAGGGGCTCGTCGAAGAAACCCGTTCTCTCATCGCCACCTACGGTGACTCCATCCCCGTCCTTGACGCGCTCGGATACCGCCAGGCCCGTCAGTTTCTCCAGGGCGAACTCACCCGCGACCAGGCCATCGCAGCTGCCCAGCAGGGGCATCGAAACTACGCAAAGCGCCAGCTCACCTGGTTTCGCCGTGAACCAGATGTCCACTGGCTCTCCGGCTTCGGCGACCAGCCAGAAATTCTCGCCGCCGCAAAATGTCTCATTTCTGAAAGACTAGACAAACATCTCGCAAGTCATTCCAGCTGATTCCAAGAGAAAAAGGTAACTGTGACGGACTTCTATTCCCGCCTCTGCCGTATTTGTTTTCCCTCGCAGCGCACTCCCTGGCCCCTGATCGCGCTCCTCACCATAGCCGTTCTATTCGTGCAGGGATACCATCCCTATGCCAACGATGCAGGCATCTACGTCGCCGGCATCCGCAAACTCGTCGATCCCGGCCTCTACCGCCCGGACGCGCCCTTCATCGTCTCCCACACCCACCTCTCCATCTTTGCCCCCCTGCTTGCGACCTTCATCCGCCTCACCCACGCGAGCTTCGCCTGGACACTCCTCGCCGTTTACCTCCTCGCCGCTGCGCTCTTTCTCTACGCCAGTTGGCTGCTCGCCACGCGTCTCTTCACTTCGAATGCCGCGCGTTTCGGTGCGCTCTTCATGGCCGCCGCGCTCTATTCCCTGCCCGTTGCAGGAACCGCGCTCTACGTCATGGACCCCTATCTCACGGCCCGTTCTCTCACCACCCCCATCGGGTTGCTCGCCGTGGTCGCCGCCCTCGACCGCCGCTACGCCCTCACCACCTTCTGGATCGTACTTTCGTTCCTCGTCCATCCGCTCATGGCCGCCTATGCCTTTGCATTCGTCACCGTCATGATTGCATTTGACCGCGCGCGCCCCCGCATTGCCATTGCACTCTGCGCGTCTGGTCCGGTCGCTGCCGCCATTGCCGACTTCATTGTCCGCCATCAGCCCATCTCTCCCGGTTATCGCGAGGCAGCTCTCCAGCCCGCGCACCGATTTCTCTTCCTCCATCTCTGGAGACCCTACGAAATCGCCGGAGCGATAATTCCCCTTATCCTTTTCGCCTTCGCCGCGCGGCGTATCGGCTGGAGTACCCGTTTCGGCTCCATCACCCTCACCGCCATTGCCACCGGAATCTCCAGCCTCATCATCGCGGCCTTTTTCGTGCCCGTTCATGGCCCCTATCTGCTCGTTCCCTTGCAGGTCATGCGCATCAACCACATCATTTACGCCATCGGACTCGTACTCTTCGGCGCCCTCATCGGCTACTACTCCACGCACCGCCGCTGGCTTGCGCCTGCATTTTTTCTGGCTGCCTTCACCGGAATGGCCATCGCCGCCTCACTTACCTTCCCGGGCTGCCGCCGCGTTGAGTGGCCGGGCCTCACCCCCGAAAACCCATGGTCTCAGGCCTTCCTCTGGATACGCACTCACACGCCCCGCAACGCCGTCTTCGCCTTTACTCCGCGCCTTGTGAATCTGCCCCTCGAAGATGAGCAGGGCTTCCGCGTCTTCTCCGAGCGCAGTCAGCTCGCCGACGACAAGGACGCAGGCGATGTCACTGTCTTCCCCAGCCTCGCTCCGCTCTGGGCGCGCGAACGCCATGCCACCGCCGGCATCAACCACGAATCCGACGCCCAGCGCCTCGCACGGCTCAGACCATTCGGCGTCACCTGGATTCTCCTCGCACCCAACGCCAAAACCCACTTCCCCTGCCCCTACCACAACAGCGTCACCAAGGTTTGTCGCCTCGTCCCCTGACCTTTCCGCACGCAAAAAACAACAGGCCGGAGCATCGCTCCGGCCTCAGACTGCTGACAAAGGTACCGAGAAAAGCTCTCGTAATGAACGAGGGCTTTTCGTATTTTGGATTCATGCTGAAGAAGGCAGAAGCGCAGCAGCAGGAACTTGAGTGGGTGTCGATCGATG
>JAJZJJ010000122.1 GCA_021810175.1 Acidobacteriota bacterium
CCGATCTGCGATTCCGGCAATCGACGGCAACGTGGAACGCGTCTTAACCCGCTATCTTGGACGCGAGCCAGTCGCGGGATCGGCGCGCAGCGGCGAGCTGCGGCGCACAGCCGAGATAATGGTCGATCCCGGCCGCCCCGGCGACTTTAATCAGGCAATGATGGAACTGGGAGCGACCGTGTGCCTGCCCCGCTCTCCGGAATGCCCGGCGTGTCCAATCCGAGTGGGGTGCGTGACCCAGGGCGAACATCCAACTTCGCCAGGGCGGAAGATGCTCAGCCGCAATTCTTCGCCTGCCCTCATACAACGGAAACAGTGGCCGAAGACGGAGGTGCTCCTGGACCAGCGGCCGGCCGATGCCGCCCAAATGCCGGGGATGTGGGAGCTGCCGCAGATGAAGCCGGACTGCGAACGTCCGGACGTTGTGCTTCTTACCCTGCGCCATTCCATCACCACCACAAATTATTACGTCACTGTGCATGGCCTCGATACCAATGAGACGAAGCTCCTCGCATCTGCGGCCGGAAAACGCGAATGGGTGCCCATGCGCAATTTGCACAGCCTGCCGCTCACGGGCCTCACGCTGAAGATCCTCCGGCGCTTGAAGGTGATGCCGGGATACAACGGACGAGGCCCGGCCGTTCTGGTGGAAGAGCGGCTACCCGACGCAGACAGGGAATTCGATGCGGCGGTGTTCGGCCGGGAGTAGCCCTCGACGCCCCGTTCTGTCGCTCATGCGCAATTCAGCGGTGCTCTGGCTGCAAGTTGCTGCGCGGCGGGCGTACGATGGGAACGCTATGCCGGAAATCGACACCATTGCGGCCCCGCCGCTGACCTCTCTGAATGAAGAAGAAACCATGCTGCGCGACACGGTGCGGCAATTTGCCCAGCAGGAAATTGCCCCGCGCGTGCGCGCCATGGATGAGGCCCAGAAACTCGATCCTGAGATTCTGAGACAGCTTTTTGAACTGGGACTGATGGCCATTGAGGCTCCGCTGGAGCTGGGCGGCTCCGCTGGTTCGATCTTCAGCGCTGTGCTCGCCGTCGAAGAAATTGCGCGCGTCGACCCGGCCGTAGCTGTCATGGTGGACGTACAGAACACGCTCGCCGTCAATGCGGTGCTCCGCTGGGCGAACCCGGATCAGCAGCGAATGTGGCTGCCCCGTATGGCGCAGCAAACGGTGTGCGCGTATGCGCTGAGCGAGGCGGGGTCTGGCTCGGACGCTTTTTCGCTCGCCTCCCACGCCAGGCTGGACGGTGACGCTTATGTCCTGAACGGACGGAAGCTCTGGATCAGCAACGCCATGGAAGCGGACATGTTCCTGGTCTTCGCAACGATCAATCCGGACGCAGGCTACAAGGGCATCACCGCCTTCATGGTCGAGCGCGAAATGCCTGGCTTTACCGTCGGCCACAAGGAAGACAAGATGGGGATTCGCGCATCCTCGACCTGCGAGCTGCTCTTCGACGACTGCCGCGTGCCGGCCGCGCATGTAGTGGGCGAAGTGGGCAAAGGATACAAAATCGCCATTGAGACGCTGAACGAAGGACGGATCGGCATCGCCGCGCAGATGCTGGGTCTGGCCGAAGGCGCCTGGGGTCACGCCGTCACGTACGCAAAGGAGAGAAAGCAATTCGGCAAGACCATCGCCGAGTTCCAGGCCGTGCAGTTTGCTCTGGCCGACATGGCGACACAGATTGAGGCGGCGCGATTGCTGGTCTACAACGCCGCCCGGATGAAGAGCGCCGGAGTCCCGTTTGTGAAGGAAGCCGCCATGGCCAAGCTCTTCGCCAGCCAGGTGGCGGAGCATGTCGCCAGCCGTGCCGTGGAAATCTACGGCGGGTACGGATTTGTGAAGGACTATCCCGTGGAGAAGTTCTACAGGGACGCGAAAATCGGCGCGATTTACGAAGGTACTTCAAATATGCAGCTGGCCACCATTGGAAAGGCCATCCTGAGCGGAGCGTAGGAGAAGGGCGATGACCCTGGAAGAGTTTCACCAAACCCTGGCGAACGAGCAACCGCCATCCGGCATCACCGCTCCGCTGGCAGCGCTCTGGTGGGACGCCAAAGGCGACTGGACCCGGGCGCACACCCTCGTCGATTCGCTGGAGACAGGCGAAGGGATGGCCGTCCATGCGTACCTGCATCGCAAAGAAGGCGTGGAGTGGAACGCGGAGTACTGGTACGGGCGCGCTGGCCGCGATCTCCGGCGCGAAAAACTGGAAGATGAATGGGCGGCGCTGCTGCAGGAACTGCTGCGCCGCGGTTGAAGATGCGTATCACAGCGGGTAGCGTTCGGCGGCAATCACTCCTTCGGCAACCACTCGCCCCAGCGCGATAATGTTCACCGGATCGTGTTTGGCGAGTCGGCGAAAGATGGCCATTTGGGTGCGAAGCGTGTCGCCTTCAGCGACAGCCGCGAGGACGCGCTCCGCAGAGGACCGAACGATGCCGAACGAGCGCGCAGCGGCAATACGGGCCAGATTGACGGCCAGAGTCGCAGCTGCGGAATTTGCCCCGCTGGCTGCGGCCTTTTCGGCGCGCAGGAGCGCGGATTCCATGACGAGAACTTCGATCAGGATATCGGCGAGCGCCGCCATAATCTCCTGCTGATCCTGCAGATCAGTGGGATGGCGCTGGCTGGCGGCGCCGGAGCAGAACAACGCAAGCTTCTTAGCGGAGCCGAGCAGGGCGCGTTCGGCGGCGAGTGGGCCGGACGATTCGACGCGCGGTACCGGGCCCGACATGACTTCGTCGATAACCTTTTGTATCGCGGGAAGCAGCGGCAGGCTGCCCTGCATCGCGCGTTTGAGCATAAAACCGGTAACGATGAGGCGGTTAATCTCGTTCGTCCCCTCGAAGATGCGGTTGATACGCGCATCGCGGTACGCGCGCTCGGCGGAGTATTCCTCCACGTAGCCGTAACCTCCGTGAATTTGTACGCAGTGGTCCACGGCGCGGTCGAGCATCTCCGAACACCAGACCTTCACAATGGAACACTCAACCGCGTAGTCCTCGATCCGCTTCTGCACGTCGGCGGCAGGAGCGTCCGCCGGCAGTGAGGCCAGCGCCGCATCAATCGCTCCCACCACGCGATAGACGAGGGCCTCTCCGGCGAAGATTCCGGCGGCGATTTCCGCCAGCTTTTCCTGGATCAGTCCGAACGAGGAGATCGGCTTTCCGAACGCCATGCGCTGCTTCGCGTAGAGGACGGAGTTGCGGAGCGTGTGACGGGCCCCGCCCAGAGCCGCCGCTCCCAGCTTGTAGCGGCCGACGTTGAGAATATTGAAGGCAATGCGATGCCCCTTCCCTGCCTCGCCAAGAAGACTGTCGGCTGGAACCGCGCAGTCGGAAAGGACCAGCGGACACGTGGACGATCCGCGGATGCCAAGCTTGTGCTCTTCCGCTCCGACCGTGAGCCCGGGCGTGTTCCGCTCAATAAGGAAGGCAGAGAACTGGGGCGGCTGACCGTCATCGGACACAATCTTGGCAAAGACGATAAACAGATCGGCAAAACCGGCATTGGAGATCCACATCTTTTCGCCGTTCAGCACGTACTTCGTTCCGTCGGCTGAGAGGCGCGCCTGGGTGCGGATGTTCATGGCGTCGGAGCCGGAGGAAGATTCGGAAAGCGCGTAGGCGGCGATCCATTCCCCGGTGGCAAGCTTCGGCAGATATTTCTCCTTCTGCGCGGGTGTGCCGTACCATACCACCGGCAGAGTGCCGATGCCGGTGTGGGCGCTGAAGCTGACTGAGAAGCTGGCTGAGACCGCGATGCGGTCGGAGATGAGGGCAGCGGTAACTTTGTCGAGAGCGAGGCCACCGTACTGCTCGGGAATGTCCACAGCCATCAGGCCAAGCTGCCCGCTTTCGGCGAGGAGCTGACGCGTGAGGGCGAAATCCTTCGTCTCGATTTCGCCGGCTCGAGGAAGAATCGATTTCTCGGCGAACTCCGCCGTAGTGCGGGCAATCTGCTGCTGCTCTTCGGAAAAGTCTTCAGGAGTGAAAACCTCCTCGGGAGCCGCGTCCGTCAGGAGGAAAAAACCGCCGGGAATGATCTTGGGAATTACGTCAGTGGCCATGATGTTCTCCGAAACGAGATAGTACGCCGGTTGGACGAATTTCGAACACAGCTGTGGCCCCCCCGCGCTCACCCCGCCAGAAAGTCCATGTCATTAACGACGCGGGCGCAACCCATGTGGCGACCCAAAGCTCCAGCCACCAACAGTTGCGGGTGATACCTGAGACCCGGACCCCTGGAATACCTCCGCGTCTGGGACCCTCCCCATCGCCACACGATATAATCCGCTCCATCGAATGAATACCAGCCACTCCCCTGCCGTTCTGGCTGCCGCCGTCCGTGAGGACGCCAGGTGACCTTTCGCCAGCGCCTTCTGCTCGTCTTCTCGATCCTGGTCATTTCCCTGGTGGCATCCTTCGCCTGGATCGTTTCCCGCCGCGCAGACGCCACCTTCAACACCATGGCCGGTCAGCAGGCTGCCGCCGTTGCCTCGGCCTTCCATCGCCGGCTCACCCGGCGTGAAGCTGCCGTCGCAGCCGTCCTCGGCCGTATGGCCACCGATCCGGCACTCCGCCAAATCGCCCATGGAACGGGCGCCACCGTAAGCCCGGCTGCATTCGTCACGGTCGCGGCTTCGTTCGCCCGGCAGTATCACCTCGACTATCTGGAACTGGTCAGCCCCGGCGGTACGATCCTCTCCTCCGCCCAGTGGCCCGCCCGCTACGGCTATCAGGAGCCGGCCATCTCCGAATCCGGAAAATCCCCTTTCCTCGCACAGGAGCAGCTTCCCAGCGGCTCGTCCGCTCTCGGAATCTTTGCTGTCCGCGCCCTCGCCGTCTCCGGACCGCCCCTCTATCTCGTCGGCGGCCGCAGGCTCGACCCGCGAATCCTGCGGCGTCTGCCTGTTCCTGCCGGCACAAAGCTCGCGCTCTACTCGAATACTTCGCCCGGATTCGACCCCCGCAACTTCACCGCCTCCGGCCGCCTTCCCGTCTCGCGCCAATATGCTCCCATCGTCAATCAGGCTCGCGCCCTCAGGCGCCCCGCCTCGGGAACCGTTTCTCCCTCCCATGACACACGCGCCAGCCTCAGCGTCACAGCCCTTCCGCTCACAGGCCCCGGCGGCAGCGTCGTCGCGCTGCTCATCGTCGCCACCTCCCGCCTGCCGCTGATCCGGCTCGACGCCTTCATCCGCAACATCGCCTTCGCTGTTGCCCTCGCCGGAGTCCTTCTCACCATCCTCGCCGGTCTCTGGATCGCCCGCTCCCTCTCGCAAACCCTTCTTCATGTGGAAAGGACCGTCGCCCAGGTGGCGGACGGAAACTGGGACGCGCGTCTCGCCATACCCGCCGGTCTCGGCTTCAGTTCCCTGGCCCGCGGCTTCAACCGCATGATCCGCGAGCTCTCCACCCAGCACCATCGCCTCGTTCAGACCGAGCGCATCGTCGCCTGGCAGGAGTTCGCCCGCCATCTCGCTCGCGAAGTCAGCCAGCCTCTGGCCCCCATCCAGCGCACCCTGGAGGAACTGATGCGAGCCCGCCGGCTTCCCTATCTTCAGTTCAACGCTGTCTTCGACGCCAGCATCGTCACCCTCCAGACCGAACTGCGCAGGCTCCGCGCCATCTCCGGCCGCTTCAGCGACTTCTCCCTCGCGCCCCAGCCCCGCCTCGAAACCATGGATATCCGGGACACTCTCCACGCCGTCGTCTCCGCTTCCATGCCCACCCTGGAGCAGCGCCGCATCGAGATCGGCACCTCCATCACCTCGGAGCCGCTCCCCATCCTCGGCGATCCCGATATGCTCTTCAGTGCCCTCGCCAGCCTCATCCTTCGCGCCGCGGAATCCACCCGCGGCAACAGCGTTCTCACCGTCTCCGCCGCCCACGTCGAAGAGCGCGCCCGCATCTCCATCGCCTGTACGCATTGCAGTCTGCTTCAGGATGCCGGCAGCCACCAGTTCGCCATCCTCCCCACCGGAGAAAGGCAGGAAGAAAACCTCAGTCTGGCGGCCGTTCAGGCGATATTCTCCGGCCACCGCGGCGACCTCGTCACCGAAAATTCCGGTGCCGATCAGGCTGAGACGCTGCGCTGGGTCATCGTTGTGCCTCTGGCCAATATGCTTCTGACCGCCCCAAAAACCGGCGTCTGACAGCCGGCATTCCGCTCCCGGCGGCTGCGCCAGGCTCCCCGCGCCTGCGGACGATTACCGCACTTCCGTCGCCAACAGTGTCGCTATGGGTCGCGCCGGCGCCTTCTTCGGCGCGTAAGTGTTATACACGTCGATGTGGAAGCAGGACTCGTAGAACTCCTCTTCCACATCGATCTTCCCCTCGGTCTGCAGCGGCAGCAGGTAATCCCGCATCCACAGGATCTCCGACCAGCTCATGCCCTTCTTCCCGATGTCAATCGCCGCACCCGACTCATGCGGTGAGGCGATCGGTCCCGTCACCGGAGCCGCATTCCCATTGATCCGCATCAGCTCCCGCTGGTAGCTTGCCGGCCGCACTGCCGAGGTCACCTGCAGCGGCTTGTGAAACCGCTCGTAATGCACCCGCGCCAGCTCTGCCAGAAACTTCGCCGTCCACGGGCGGCAATAGCGCCGGTCCGCCCGCATGTGCGGATTCACCTGCAGCGCCGCGCTCACCGGCAGCGGAACCAGCTTCCCTGTATGCTCCAGCTGAAGCAGTTGCGCCTGGTTCTGGATTCTCACCAGGCCTTCCGCTGCGTCCCGCTGGTTCTGCCGCAGCAGCGAGGCCCGCGACCCCCGCATCGGCGCCACATAGTGAATCCGAGAGGTCGCCGTCACTGCCACGGCCACCGCCGAATGCATCGCCGCCGGGCGAACTGCGCGGCGAATCACCGGATGCACCACTCGATGCACGGGCCGATAGACCGCATGCCGCACCATCCGATGCGCCGGCGCACGGTGTCGCACATACCCTATATGCTGGACTCTCGCTTTCCGGTAAGCCACCGGATGCTTGACATGCCGCACGTAACGCCGCCGGGGAACCTTGTGCCCCATCGCATGACGAACCACTCGATGCGTCATGCGGTGCTTCGCGATCGTATGCCGAACGATTTTGCGATGTGCGACCGGATGCGGCTTGTGATGAACCACCCGATGCCGCGTGTGCCGAACCACATGATGGACCCCGTGACGCTCACCCCGAGGCGCAGGGGAGTGCTTCTTCGGTGCGCTTTCCCCCGAAGCCGTGAGTATAAAGGCAGGCAATGTCAGCGCTAATCCAAGCGCGACGGCAAAGCGAAAACAATTACGCATTACGGCACCGCAAAGAATCGTTAGAAAGCAACTTCAGAGTACCTGAGATGTCGATTGGGTAAAAGTAGTAATTACGGTTCCCTGCCGCTTACCGATGCCCCCGCCCCGCGCTGGTAACCCTTGCGCGGCTCCCCTTCCCCGCCGCCTGCCCTGCGGTAGTTGGAACCCCTCGATTTTTCATGGATGCCCGCCCCGCCCCGGAGTACAATTTCGTGAAACTAATCAATCCTCATCGCCGTATGCATTACCCACGGAGGTCATTCCATGCCCGAAGCAGTAGCCCAGCCTGAAGCTTCCACGCCAGGCCTCAGCGAGGTGCAGCGCGTCGTCGATACCTTTGTTGCCCCTTC
>JAJZJJ010000123.1 GCA_021810175.1 Acidobacteriota bacterium
CTTCGCGCCATGGAGTTTTTCGACGCCCTGCACCCGGATGGTCGAGGTGCCGGCTCCTTCGATCTTGGCGCCCATGCCGGTAAGCAGCGCGGCCAGGTCGGAGACTTCCGGCTCCAGCGCGCAATTCTCCATCACGGTTTCGCCCTCGGCGAGGACCGCGGCCATCAGCAGATCTTCCGTGCCGGTCACGGTGATCTTGTCGAAGACAATGTGTGCGCCCTTCAGCCGCTCGGCGCGAGCTTCGATATAGCCATGCTCATAGCTGATCTGCGCGCCCATCGATTCCAGCCCCTTGATGTGGAGGTCGATGGGACGGGCTCCGATGGCGCAGCCACCGGGCATGGAGACGCGCGCGATCCCGGTGCGGGCCACCAGCGGCCCCAGCACCAGCGCCGAAGCGCGCATGGTCTTCACGATCTCGTATTTCGCCGTGGGATCGGAAAGTATCCGGCAGCTGATGGTGGTGCGGTGCTGCGCGCGGCCGTAGCCCAGCTCGACTTCCGCGCCCATGGAAGTCAGCAGCTTCCGCTCGGTTTCGATATCGCGCACCTGGGGAACGTTTTCGAGGACCACCTCGTCTTCGGTGAGGATGGCCGCCGCCATACAGGGGAGAGCAGAGTTTTTGGAGCCGCTGACGCGGATAGAGCCGATCAGCGGATTGCCGCCGCGAATTACGAATTTGTCCATGGTGGGTACGGTGAATCCAGAATAACTTCAGTCTAAACGCCGAAACGCGCGTCGCCCAACCGCGGGCGCGGGAAGCCGGTTCCGGTACCGCATTCGGCAACTGCTGAACAGGTAATCGGCAGCACGGCCGCGGACGCGGAGGTGAGAAAAAGCGCTTAGTGCCGGCTGTTTCTTGCCGGAGGGTCATCCGCTGCCGACGGACGTTCCTTGTTAAACTTGAGTTTCAGTACGATTTCGGCTCGCGCCGGCGCGGCTGGCATTGCCCCGGCAGACTTTCGAGCCCAGAGGAGCTTCACCATGGCAGACGCACAGAACAGCAACCAGTCGTCCAACTCCGGCACATCGCTCCGACTCAAGGTCGGCCTGGCGGAGATGCTCAAGGGCGGCGTGATTATGGACGTGATGAACGTCGAACAGGCGCGCATCGCCGAAGAGGCCGGGGCGACTTCGGTGATGGCGCTGGAGCGCGTTCCCGCCATGATTCGCGCCGAGGGCGGCGTGGCCCGGATGGCGAAACCCTCGCTGATTAAGGAAATCATCCAGGCGGTATCCATCCCGGTGATGGCCAAGGCGCGCATCGGCCACTTTGCCGAAGCACAGATCCTGCAGGAGCTGGGCGTGGACTTCATCGACGAGAGCGAAGTACTGACGCCGGCCGACGAAGTGCACCATATCGACAAACACGCCTTCCGGACGCCATTCGTCTGCGGCGCGCGCAACCTGGGCGAGGCGCTGCGGCGCATTGCGGAAGGTGCGGCGATGATTCGCACCAAAGGCGAGGCCGGAACCGGGGACGTGGTGCACGCCGTGCAGCACATGCGCCAGATTACGCGCGAGATGCGGCAGCTGACTGTGCTGAGCGATCAGGAACTGTACGGCGCAGCCAAGGAACATCAGGCTCCCTACGAGTTAGTCCGTATGGTCGCCCAGACAGGCAAGCTGCCGGTACCGAATTTCTCGGCCGGCGGCATTGCCACCCCCGCGGACGCCTCGCTGATGATGCAGCTCGGCGCGGAGGCAGTCTTTGTCGGCTCCGGGATCTTTATGAAGGAGCGTGCGACCCCGCTGGAAGTGGAGAACTGGACTGAGAAGGACGCGAAGGCCGGGCTCTGCGGCAACAACGACATCGGTACGCCGCGCAACCCGGCGGAGCGCGAGGAAGCGGTGAGCCGCGCCCGCGCCATCGTCATCGCCACCACCCACTACAACGATCCCGCTGTTCTGGCGAAGGTGAGCGAACAGGTGACCGGAACGATGAAGGGCCTGGCCGCGGCGGCGCTGGAAGAATCGCAACTGCTGCAGACGCGCGGCTGGTAGCGGCCGCACGAGAGAACCGCGCCTTCGGCGCATACGCAGCGCGCTGGCCCAGCCATCCAGCGCGAGTCTTTCCGAGGATTTGCGCAATGCCTGTCACGATATCGCGGAAGCAGGAAGAGCGTTCCGCGCAAGAATCCACTTCCTCGCCAGCCGCGATAGAACCGGATTCCCCGCCCCGGATCGGAGTTCTCGCCATTCAGGGCGACTACGATGCCCACGCGCAGGCCCTGCGGGAAGCCGGCGCCGAGCCGGTGCTGGTCCGCAAGCCGGAGGAGCTCTCTACCATTGAGGGCCTGATCATTCCCGGCGGCGAATCCACGACCTTTCTCAAATTCCTGGAGCGCGACGGCTTTCTCGGATCGCTGCGGGAATTTGTGCGCACCAGGCCGACCTTCGGCACCTGTGCGGGGTGCATTCTGCTGGCGGCTGAAGTGCTCCATCCGGCGCAGGAAAGCCTCGGCGTGCTCGACGCCACGGTGGAACGCAATGCCTACGGGCGGCAGATCGACTCGTCGATTCAGATCGGCGAGACGCGGCTGGGAGGCGGTCCGCTGGAGATGGTTTACATCCGTGCGCCACGCATCGTAAAGACCGGCCCGGACGTTCAAATTCTCGCCACTCGCGACGGCTTCCCCGTTCTGGTCGAGCAGGGCAACGTGATGGCCGCGACGTTCCATCCGGAACTGTCGGCGGACCGCCGTGTTCATCGGCGCTTTGTCGAATTAGTTCGCCGCTCGCGCGGCTGACCTGTCGAACTTTCGAGTCCACGCATCCAGCGCGCGGGCAAACTCCCATCCAACCTTCAGACGGGCTAAACGCCGCTGCTTCCGAGGAGCCGCCGCATAGCAACTGGTGCTTTCATAATTCCGCAGCATTCCACAACCCTCGAATCGAACCCAATCGCGCATCACACCAACAGGGCAAACAAAACGAGTTCGGCTCCGCGGAGCATCTCCTCCTGAAGCGGGCTCGAAACGAGAGTTCGCCCGGCTGCGCTCCCGGGCCAAAACGGGAGTAAGCTTTACCACTGTGAGGGGGTCGTTATGCCCACCACTTTTACCCGTCATCAGATCGAAGCCGAACGCAACGATACCGGGGACGGGGGAAAACCGCCACTTCACCGGCGACCGACCGGTGGCGGAGGAGGCGACGACAATGGAGACTCGGGCCACTCCGGCAGTGGCGGCCCCCGCGAACTCCTGATGCGATACCGGCTGGGCGTTGTTTCCATCCTTGCCGCCGATTTCGTCCTGTTCTCCGTATTGATCAGCACATTTTTCATCGACGGTCCCCCGCCAGTTGCGTCGGGGGCGCATCCCCTCGCGATTCCGCCGATCCTCTGGCTGAATACTCTGGTGCTGCTGCTCTCCACCATCACCGTGGAGATTGCCCGGCGACAGCTGTTTCATGAGATCGATGTGATGGAGGAGTGGCTGGGACTGGGCCGGCCCGCTGTCCGGCGCGCCCTGCCCTGGCTGATCGCCACCATCGCGCTCGGATGCCTGTTCCTGGCCGGACAGGTGATTGCCTGGAAGGAAATGGCTGCACAGGGTCTGTTCTTCACAACTGATCCCGGAAGCCATGTCTTCTATCTCCTGACCGGAGCCCAGGGCATCCACCTGTTGGTGGGAGTGGGGGCGTTGCTCTTCGCCCTGGTGGCCATGTTCCGTCTCAGGAAGGTGCAAATGCGGCAGATCGCCGTGGACTGCACCGCGTGGTACTGGCACGCGATGGGAGTCTACTGGGTCTTTATTTTCGGAGTCCTGGTCTTCTCACAACGTTTTTAGTGCCCTGCGCGCAACGTCACGCATCACATTTATATTGGATCCGTATCCAACTGATTCAACAACACTACGGCCACTCCAGCATTTCCGGCTTGCGACCGAGGCGTCTCCGGAAAGCCATCTGACGGGCCTCGCAACGCTCACAAAATCCGGGAATGGCTTGATGGTTTCCGGGGTGCAGCCGCTGCCGGTTCCGGCAACCCTGCAGTAGGGTCCGGCCAGGCCAGCATGGGATGGCTTCCACGGGTTAGACTGGTGCACGGAAGCTCAACATGCGCTATTTGATCGCTTTGCTTGCCATCGGCGGAATCGTTGTGTCCGCACTCGCCACCCACGTTCACTATTCGACAGGTGTCCAACCGTGCGACATCAACTCGCACTGGGACTGCGGAATCGTGAACCACAGTTCCTTCGCCACGGTAAATGGCCTGTGGTGGCACCTGCGCGCCGAGCGCGATCCGGCCCTGGAAAATGGCCCACCGGCTCCGCGCAACGGACTGCCGGTGGCCATCATCGGCCTGGTGGGGTACGCCATTCTGGTCCTGACTTCGCTCATGAAGAGACGCTGGCTGACGGTCTTTCTGGCCATTGGCGGGCTCTGTTTTGCCCTCTATCTGAGCAATATCGAGGCCCATGTGCTTGAGGTCTGGTGCCTCTACTGCGTCATCTCGCAGTTCATCATCGCGGCCATTGCGCTGCTTTCGATCATCTGGTTGTTCTTCCGGTCCGGACGCACCCGAACCGCGCGAGCCTGACACCGCGCGCCCGGCCCCGGACAGGCCTGCAATTCTGTCCGGGCCGCCGGGCCGAACAGCTTACAATCGAAGCATGTACGACCCCATGTCGCAGTCGCTTGCCCACGAAGACCCTGAAGTCTCCGCCGCCATTGACGCCGAGGTTCGCCGTCAGCACGACGGTCTGGAAATGATCGCCTCGGAGAATTTTGTCAGCCGCGCCGTTCTGGAGGCGGCCGGTTCGGTATTTACCAACAAATATGCCGAGGGCTATCCGGGACGCCGCTACTACGGCGGCTGCGAATACGCCGACATCGTCGAAAACCTGGCCCGCGACCGCGCAAAGCAGCTCTTTGGCGCCGAACATGCCAACGTGCAGCCGCACTCCGGCTCCCAGGCCAATGCCGCCGCCTATATGTCCGTGCTGCAGCCGGGAGACACAATTCTGGGGCTCGATCTGGCCCACGGCGGCCACCTGACGCATGGGCACAAGCTGAATTTCTCCGGCAAACTCTATCGCGTCGTCTCCTACGGCGTGCGCCGGGACACCGAGACCATCGACTACGACGAACTGGAGCAGACGGCCCTGCGGGAAAAGCCCAAAGTGATTGTCGGCGGAGGCAGCGCTTATCCGCGGCATTTCGATTTTGCCCGCATGCGCCAGATTGCCGATGCCTGCGGCGCGGTGCTGATGGTGGATATGGCCCACTTTGCCGGCCTGGTGGCGGGCGGCGCGCATCCTTCCCCGGTGCCCCATGCCCAAATCGTCACCACCACCACGCACAAGACGCTGCGGGGGCCGCGCGCAGGCCTGATCCTCTGCCGCCAGGAACTGGCGGCGGCGATCGACAAGACCGTCTTCCCCGGCCAGCAGGGCGGCCCTCTGGTTCACATCATGGCGGCCAAGGCGGTTGCTTTCCGCGAGGCGCTGCAGCCCGAATTCAGAACTTACGCGGCGCAGGTCGTCGCCAACGCCAAAGTTCTGGCGGAAACGCTGGCCGCCAACGGATTCCGCATCATCTCCGGCGGAACGGATACGCACCTCATGCTGGTGGACGTCTTCGCCAAAGGAATGCTGGGCAGCGAGGCCGAAGCGGCGCTGGGCGAAGCCGGAATCACGGTCAATAAAAATGCAATTCCATTTGATACAAATCCGCCGCTGAAGCCTTCCGGCATCCGCGTCGGCACCCCGGCCCTGACCACCCGCGGCATGAAGGAAGCCGAAATGCGGACCATCGGCGGCTGGATCGGCGAAGCTCTGGAGCATCGCGGCGACGCGGCAGCTCTGGAAAAGATTCGCGGTCAGGTGCAGGAGCTGGCGGACCAGTTCCCGCTCTACAGCTGGCTGCGAGAGCCCCCTGCGATAGGCCGCTGAATAGAGCCACTCGGAAGCTGCTCCTCCAAAATAGCCTCGCCCCGAAGCGCCTGCCCAAAAGCAGGCGCTTTGCTTTTGCCGCGCGTTTCAAATTCACACGATATTCAAGCGCCTTAACACAGCATTGACGGTCCTCTCACAAAGGCGTGGCCATAATGAACGCAATTCTTCGCAGATCGATTGCTGCAGAGGCCCATGTTTCCCAGCAGAACATGACCAAGGCGAAATTCAACGCAAGACGGCCCGCGCTCGTCCTCATCCGGACGGCTGCGGACCTGTTGCCCCTCCTGGTCTTTCTCTGGGGATTGCAGTACAGGATTTCGCTGTACGCGCAGCATCGCCCGCAATCGAAACAGGTGGTTCAGGCCCGGCTCCTCACGGACAATGAGCGGCTCGGTGGAGCGACGGCGGCAAAAACCATTGCCGCTGCGCATCCGGAACCTCTGTTCCTTGCAACCTGGACGCTGGCTGCGGATGTGTGCCGCCCCGGCGGCGCAACCAACAGGATCCTGCAGCGGCCCGAACCCTTTCCGCCGCGCCGTTCCTCCACTTTGACCTTCTTCTCGTTCCGGCCTCCGCCTGTGAGCGCCGCATAGCTGTAGCCCGCGGATTGCGCGGGTGTTCACCAATAACCGAAGCACCACGATGAGCCTTCTGGAATTGCTGACAGAATGCTCATCGTCATGGCCCGGAATGCAGCTGTTCCGGAGCACACGCCCCCGTTTTGTCCGCAAAGAGACCGGCGGGAGGGGCGCAAACGAGCAACCCTCAGTTCCATAGGAGACCGAGTCAACGTGAAAAAAACTGCAATCGGATTCTTCCTGGTGTTTTGCAGCGTCTTCGCCCAGGCTGCACAAACCATAACTTTGCGAGGCCGAGTTGTAGACGCCACCGGAGCCGCGATTCCCGGCGCAGCTGTCTCACTCACCAACATGTCGTCCAGCACCACCGTTCACACAACCTCGGCAGCCGACGGACGGTTCTCCTTCTCCGATGTCACTCCCGGACCCGAGTTGCTCAGCGTCCAGAAGTCCGGCTTCGAATCGTTCTCGCATCGGATCCCGGCGTCGCAAATCAATGCCACAACCGAGATCAAAGCCACTCTGCACGTCGCTTCTCTGGCACAGAGCGTGGTCGTTCGCGGAACTGTCAACCCGGAAGCAAAGCCGGTCCCCAGCCGCGAGGATGTGATGATGAAACCCGGCACCCTGGTCGTGCTCGGCCGGAAGGAACTGGATATGGGTGGCCCGGTCGCCGGTGGCGCACAGATGATCCAGGCCACGCCCGGCGCCAACGTCTTCGGCTACGGCGGAACCGGCTCGACCAAATGGAGCATCCTCCTCAACGGCGTTCCGCAGGGATGGGCTGGTGAATCCACCGGCTTCACCGGCGCCGGATCGCTGGGCATCACCTACGACGGCATTCCGGTCGTCGATCCGGCAACCGGCCTGTGGCAGTCCGCCACCATGCCCCAGAACCTTGTCATCCAGGACGTCGCCGTCACCTATGGACCAGGCGAACCGATGAACCGCTGGTACAGCGACATCGGAGGCCGCGTGGAGTTCACCCCCGTCCAGCCCACCGTAGACCGCCACCTCAGCGTCTCCGTCACGCAGGGCCCCTACAACACACAGAACTTCGCCTTCGTCGGCAACACCGGCGTCTTTCACGGATGGTCCACCGTCGTGGGTGGCGGTCTCGGCCGCGGCGACAG